>CAMOTT010000126.1 GCA_946626015.1 uncultured Clostridia bacterium
TCATACCCAGAAGACCGATGGTTGAGAAGTGGTTGTCAAAGGTGCCCAGGTATCTCTTGGTATAGGGATAAAGTCCCTCGTTGAGGAGCTTTGTGATGACCTTTCTCTTGACGTTGAGGGAACGGGCGGCGATGTCCATCATATGGTCAAGGCGCTTGTAGAACTCCTCCTCGTTTTCGGAGAGGTATGCTATTCTGGGCATATTGATAGTAACAACACCGATGGAACCTGTGCTCTCGCCGCTGCCGAAGAAACCACCGGACTTCTTGCGAAGCTCACGCAGATCAAGACGGAGACGGCAGCACATTGAACGGATGTCGCTGGGTTCCATATCACTGTTGATATAATTTGAAAAATAGGGGGTACCGTACTTGCTGGTCATCTCAAACAGCAGTTTGTTGTTCTCTGTGGCAGACCAGTCGAAATCCCTTGTGATGGAATAGGTGGGAATAGGATACTGGAAGCCTCTGCCGTTTGCATCGCCCTCGATCATGATCTCAATAAAGGCCTTGTTAATCATATCCATTTCGGCCTTGCAGTCTTTATATTTGAAGTCCATCTCCTTGCCTCCCACTATTGCGTTGAGCTCGGCAAGGTCATTGGGAACGGTCCAGTCAAGTGTGATATTTGAGAAGGGAGCCTGAGTGCCCCAGCGTGAAGGTGTGTTCACGCCAAAGACAAATGATTCAAGGCTCTTTTTGACCTGATCATACGTAAGGTTGTCTGCCTTTACAAACGGAGCAAGATAGGTATCAAAGGATGAAAAGGCCTGCGCGCCCGCCCATTCGTTCTGCATAATACCAAGGAAGTTTACCATCTGGTTGCAGAGAGTGGCAAGATGGCTTGCGGGGGAGGAGGTGATCTTGCCGGGAACTCCGCCGAGACCCTCCTGAATAAGCTGCTTGAGCGACCAGCCTGCGCAGTAGCCTGTGAGCATGGAGAGATCGTGGATGTGGATGTCCGCGTTCCTGTGCGCGTTGGATATCTCATCATCATATATCTCGGAGAGCCAGTAATTCGCGGTGATTGCGCCGGAGTTGCTGAGGATAAGTCCGCCGACAGAATAGGTGACGGTGGAATTCTCCTTGACGCGCCAGTCGTTTACCTTAACGTAATTATCAACTATCTCTTTGTAGTCGAGGATAGTGGACTTCATATTGCGGAGCTTTTCACGCTGCCTGCGGTAAAGGATATAGGCCTTGGCAACGTCTGAATAACCCGCCTGGCTAAGAACGGATTCGACGCTGTCCTGAATATCCTCAACTGCAATAAGTCCGTCGGAAATTTTCGGTTCAAAGTCCGCCGTAACTTTCAGAGCGAGGAAGTCTATTATGCTGGGATTATACTGACGCTCGCAAGCATCAAACGCCTTGGAAATCGCAACGGAAATTTTGGTAATATCAAAATCTGATATCTTGTCGTCCCTTTTCACAACCTTATACATTTATAACAAACTCCTATCAAATTAAAATATTCCTGAGGTCAACATACAATATAATACCATTAAGTTTTTACCGTGTCAATACAAATATCCACAAAATATAGATATTTTTCTTAAGATAACGGCGAAATAGACCCAATATATAGTTGTTACACGCCTCTCAACTCAACGGAGCCGATATATTTTGAAAGAATATTTGCGTATTCAAGCATTTTTTCTTTTGAGCATGGGTGCAGTCCATCAGAAATGATATCTCCGGAATCCACAAACTGCTGCAGGTAATATTTTGGCGCGCCCTTAAGCCATTTACCGATATTTTCAAAGTCCTCCGGGGAATGGAGCTCCTCGACCACGGTTGTGCGGAACTCATAATCAACGCCGCAGTTCCTGAGGAAGTCCACGCTTTCGGCTATGGGAGAAGCGTCAAAATTTGAAAGGCCTATGGGAACACCGTAGTTTTCCAAAGATGATTTTATATCCATCGCTACATAATCCACAAGATTTTTGTTTACAAGCTCTTTCAATTTTTCGGGAAAACTTCCGTTTGTATCAAGCTTGACCTTAAAGCCCAGCTCCCGTACTTTTGAAATGAACTGATCGATGTCCTTTTGTAAAAGCGGTTCACCGCCGGTTATACATACTCCGTCCAGAAGTCCCTGGCGAGTTTTTAAGAAATCAAAAATTTCCTCCTCGGGCACAGCGTCATCCGGCGCCTTTGTGACAAGGGAGGCATTGTGGCAGAAAGGGCACCTGAAATTACAGCCATAAGTAAAAACAGTGCAGGCCACGTTTTCGGGATAGTCCAGAAGCGTTAATTTTTGTAATCCTTGAATTATCATAACAGTTTTTTGTTATCTGTAAAGATAACTTCCTTTACATAGAATAAGTGCTGTACCATGGGAACGATACAGCACTTTAATATACACAGGCTTAAATTCCAAAATAATCCTTGGCGTTGTTGTAAGATACACCGCAGGCTATTTCGGAGAGTCTTTCTTTGTCGTAGGGATACAGACCGTTTTCCACCATATCGCCCATAAGTCCGCAAAGGATGCGGCGGAAATACTCGTGACGTGGATAGGAGAGGAAGGAGCGTGAATCTGTAACCATGCCGACAAATTTGCCGAGAACGCCTAAATTGGCAAGTGCTTTCATTTGCTCGCGCATACCGTCAAGGTTGTCGTTGAACCACCAGCCTGAACCGAACTGGATCTTGCTTGCAGCCTCGCTGTTCTGGAAATTGCCCAGCATTGCGCCGAGAACATAATTGTCCTTGGGGTTAAGAGTGAACAGTATAGTTTTCGGAAGCTGTTCTTTTATCGCGAGAGAATCAAGGAAACGTGAAAGGGGAACGGCTATCTCCTTGTCGTCAATGGAATCATACCCGGCGTCGGGACCCAGCTTATTGAACATCAGGGTGTTGTTGTTGCGCATGGCGCCGATATGTATCTCCATAGCCCAGCCCAGCTTTGAATACTCAGCGGCAAAGAAACGCATAAGGTTTGTTTTGTATTTATCCACCTCAAGGGTTGTAAGCTTTTCGCCTTTTTTGCCCTTTGCAAAAATCAGCTCAAGCTCATCATCGGTCGCCTCTTCGCAGGGAACATAGGCGAAGGCGTGGTCTGAAGCGCAGCAGCCCATGGATCTGAACAGCTCGATCCTTTCAAGCAAAACCTCTTTAAGCTTTTTGTAGCTGTCGATTTTTGTATTTGCAGCTGCCTCAAGGCTGCTGAGCCAAGGGATAAAGCTGTCAAGGTCTATGTAAAGAGATTTGTCCGGGCGGAAAGCCGGAAGCACCTTGCAGGCAAAAGATTTGTCCTCTGCAAGCAGCTTGTGGTACTCAAGAGTATCCGCAGGATCATCCGTTGTGCAAAGGCAAACAACATTTGATTTGATGATAAGCTCCCGGGGAGTAAAGCCGCCTGCGGCGATTTTTACGTTTGCCCTGTTCCAGATATCCTCTGCTGTCTTTTCGCTGAGAGTATCATAAATATCGAAATACCTCTGAAGCTCAAGATGTACCCAGTGGTACATGGGGTTGCCGATGAGGTAAGGCATGGCGCTTGCAAAGGCTTTGAACTTTTCAAAGGGCGAGGCGTCGCCTGTGATGTATTTTTCGTCAATGCCAAAGGAGCGCATCGCGCGCCATTTGTAGTGGTCGCCGCCGAGCCAGAGCTGGGCAATGTTTTCAGGCTGCTTGTTTTCGTAGATCTCTTTTGGAGACAGATGACAATGCCAATCGAAAATAGGCATTTTGTCCGCAGCCTCAAACATAAACCTTGCAGGCTCGTTGTCCAGTAAGAAATCCTTGTCCATAAACGGTTTCATAGCATATCAACTCCAAAAAAATAATTGATTAAAGTATTTCCGCTGTCCATGTGAATGAAAAGCTTTCGCCCTTTTCAAGACGGCGTATGCCTCTTTTAAGGGAAACATCCGGTGTTTTTTCGGGGGTGTCATTTACCCCGTACCAAGGTTCGATGCAAACATACGGCGCGTTTGGTTTTGCCCATATCCCAAGGAAGGGGCAGTCGCCAAAAGTGAACTTCACCCTGTATCCGCTAACGTTTCCGTCTAATATAAGATACTTGGACTTTATTCCGGAAAGTATAAACGCATCGTGATCAAAAGAGTCCGGCTGTAAGGTGATGGTATTTGAATTTTCGAGAACGGGGAACACCTGATCGATCAACATATTAGATGAATCTATGCGTTCGGTGCTAAGAGTTTCGTTTTTTTCAAAAACAATATTATCGCCTATGGCGCAGTTAAAGCCCGGATGCGCGCCGATGGAAAAATACATTTCCCCATCGGTTTTATTGAACACGGAAAGCTCGGCTTTCAGGCCTGTATCCGTAAGCTCATAGCAAACCCTCAGTTCAAATTCAAAGGGGTACATTTTAAGGGTTTCCTCGTCACTGCATATTGAAAAAACAGCTTTATTGCCCCCGACTTCCACCGGGGTAAAGAGACGGTGGCGGACAAAACCGTGCTTGGGCACAGAGTACTCTTTTCCATTATAGCGGAAAGTATTATTGTTGAGCTGACCGATAAAGGGGAAAAGAATAGGGGATTGCCCATACCAGATCTCTTTGATGCCCTGCCAAAGATACTCAACGCCGTCCGATTTGCGGACAAATGAGGTGAGCTCCGCGCCCATATCCTTGATCTTCACTGAAAATTTATCGTTTTCAATAGTATAAATCATAATATCTCATCCTTTTATCTTTCTTCTCTGAAGTAGTTTAATCCGCAGGCGGCAGGCTGGCCGCTTGTTCTGCCGGAACGTACTGAGGTGATTATAAGCACAATGATGGTGAGCAGGAAGGGAAGCATCTGATAAAACGCCTTAGGAACAGATATCACACTGGCAGGAACATAATACGTCAACGAATTGAACGCGCCGAAAACAAATGAGCCGAGGATAGCCAAAGCGGGATTCCAGCTGACGAAAATAACCAGCGCCACGGAGATCCAGCCGTAACCGTTGACTATTCCGGCAGGCTGCCAGCTGCCATTTGCAGTGATAAGGGACATAAAGGCTCCGCCAATGCCGCAAATACCGCCGCCTATAATAATGTTTATATATTTATGCAGCGTAACATTTATTCCTGCTACGTCCGCCGCAGCCGGGTTTTCGCCGATGGCGCGAACGCTCAGACCTGTGCGCGTTTTATTGTAGAAAAGAGCGAACAGTATGCAGAGCAGGATAGCAAAATAGGTGAGGGGATTGAGAGAGAATAAGAGCTTGCCCACATAGGGAATATCACTGAGAACTGGAATATGCACAGCATCAACCTTTGAGGCAAAAACCTCCGAAACCTTGGGAGCGCCGCCTATCTTGCCGGTCATGGAATAACCCAAAACCAAAGATATACCAGTACCAAAGGTAGTCAGCGTAAGACCGGTAACATTCTGGTTTGCCCGGAGCGTCACTGTAAGGAAGGCATAAACAGCCGCGCTGAGAGCCGCGCTCAAAAAGGCCGCAAGGATGGAAAGCACAACGCTTTCTGTTGAATAGGCAGCATAAAAACCGGCGAAAGCGCCGATCCACATCATACCCTCGACGCCAAGATTGAGGTTACCTGCGCGCTCGGTCACGATCTCGCCGAGAGTTCCGAAAAGCAGGGGAGTACCGGAAAGAATAGCTGCGTAAAGAAAATTTATAAAAGTGTTCATTTATTGTCAGCCGCTCCTTCCTTTAAATTGTTTTTCTTCCTGAAAACGAAGGAATATCTTATAAAGAATTCACAGCCGAGGAAGAAGAAAAGTATAATGCCCTGTAAAACGTCCGCAGCGGATGAATCAAGCCCGAGCTTTGATTGCATAACTCCGCTGCCTTTTTCAAGGATACTGAACGCGGCGGAAACAATGGAAATGACTATCGGGTTGAGCTGCGCCAGCCACGCCACGGTGATCGCGGTAAAGCCCACGCCGTCGG
>CAMOTT010000127.1 GCA_946626015.1 uncultured Clostridia bacterium
TCAAAGGCGCCTTGTTATATTACCACCTTTCTCTCCCTTTGTCAACACCTTTTTTTATCTTTTTTTCACTTTTTTCTCCTTATTTTACACCGCTCCGGGCGTTTCAAAACTCTGTTATATTGTCAGCCCGCCATCAACGGTTATGATCTGGCCCGTAATAAAATCTGCCTTATTGCTTGCAAGGAAATATATGAGCTCAGCAACATCTTCCGGTCTCCCGATCCTGCACAGGGGCGTTTCATCACATATCGCGGCAAGATCCTCCCGGCTGAGGTTTGCATTCATTTTAGTGTCGATCAGCCCCGGTGCAACACAGTTCACGTTTATGCCGGACGGCCCGACCTCTTTTGCGAGGGCTTTTGTAAAACTGATGACCGCCCCCTTGGCAGCGGAATATAGCACCTCGCAGGAGGCGCCGCGAACACCCCACATGGAAGAAACATTTATTATCTTTCCCCTGTGTTCACGTATCATGCCCTTCAGCGCCCTTCTGCTGCAAAGAGCCGTTCCGCGCATATTTACATCAAAAAGCCGGTTGTATTCAGCCTCATTAAAATCCGTAAAAAGTTTCTGCTGCGCCGCTCCGGCGTTGTTGACCAGCACATCTACAAAGCCAAATTTATTTTCGGCCTCGCTGAACATCCGCTCTACCTGATTCTCGTCCGAAACGTCCGCCCGGCAGACAAGAACATCGGCTCCGCCGCGGATAAGCTCCTCCGCCAGTGCGTTTGACATAGCTTCATTGGTGTTATAATTTATTATTACATTATGGCTATGAGCAGCAAACGTCCTTGCAGCCGCTCCTCCGATCCCCCCGGAAGCTCCGGTGATAAGCACAGTCATATCGCGCCCTCCTTGTAAAAAAAATCAAGCTGTACCAAAGGTTCTGCGTTAAGTAGCCCTTGGTACAGCAAAGCTTATTTGTTTATGCCGTGAAAATCAAAACGCATCGGCATCGATCTTTATCTGGGTAGCATAGGGCTCTGAGAAAATCAGCAATTTATTCTTGACGCCCTTGGTAACGGAATTGACTCTGAGCACAGTATTGGTTTTGCCCTCGGCCTCCACATCTATCCTTGAGAACATGGCGTTTTTGTAATAATAATGAACTATGCTGCCGTCCTCTGTTTTGAAGCTCTCCCTTACCATTCCGTTGACCGTTTCGCTCTTGATAAGCTCGCCGTCAAGAAGGATGGTGTCGATCTGCTCGTCAAGCATGGAGTCAACCTCGTCCTGAGGAACCTCCATATAAATGTTGAGCTGGGGGAATACCATATAGAACTTGCCGTTTTTCATTATCATGTGTATCTTGAGATTTTTCATGTTCTTGAACAGTGAGGACATATCGAAGCCCGAAACATCAGTCATATCCTTAAGGTCATCCTCATTGACCTCTTCGGTAAATGCGCTGAGATCCGCTGTGTAGTGATAGGCCTTCCTGTCACCGTCAACGTAGGCGATAAGGGTGGCGTCCTTCATTTCAACGCCCTCGAGACCCTTGAAGTCAAGCACAACGGCCATTGTGTAGGAATTGCCGCTGATGAGCTTTTTGAGCGCTTTTGTGTAGTCGCCCGCCTTATAACTTGAGCTGCCGCCGAGATCGACAGACTGGTTGAACGGGGTCTTGATAGCCTCCTGATCCGCTTTTTCAATAGCGGCCGCGTCGGCAGACGTGGTGGAAGATGCACTCTTGTCGGCAGACGTTGCGGAAGAACTGCTTGGATCGTTGGTTTTGTATTTGTCTCTCCAGTTGACTGTTGTCTTTGCTTCGGTTTTATCCGCCTTCGTAACAGCCTCTTTTACAGCCTTCGTCACGGGAGTACCGTCCTTTTTGGTGACGGTCTCGCCCTGCTTGTCGGTAACGACCTCGGTAACAGGAACTGTCACCACCTGGGTCTCGATCTCTCCCGAAGCGTCGGTCACGACTTCGCCGCTGGCATCCGTCACGTTGACGACTTTGGTCTCTGTGACTTCGACAGTTTTTTCAACCTTGATACTGCAGGCTGAAAGGCCTGCTATCAAAGCGACAATCATAACGAGACTAAAATATTTTTTCATTTTAAACTACTCCTAAAAATATTTGTCGGTACACAAACAATATAACATAAACCGGGCGTTAAATCAACCGTGTAAAATATGGCATATCAGCTTGATTTGACCGTTTTCATCATATCGGCGAAGGTATCCGCCAGAGTCTGTGCAGTTTTGGGTCCGAGGGAGTTGGTCTCCTCATAATGGCGCCTGTCAAGTCTGTCCCTCACGCCGCTTATGTAGGGCTCCTCTGGATTCAGGTAAAAGTCATTGGGAGTTACGATGTAACCGATCTCGTCGTTTGAAAGGCCGAAGATCAGGAGCTCATCGTCCCCCGCTATTTCGGTAAGCGGAACGGGGTTGATTTCAGGGCTCTTGCCCTCCGCAGTCTCCTCGGCTGAAAGATAGCCGCCGTAAACCAGCTCCGGGAAGATCTCGCCGGGGATCAGCAGCATCTGAAAACCGCCGATGTTCACATAGGTCATCTCCGTGTGGATGGACATATGGGTGGCGCCCTTGTCCGTTGCCGCAGGACTGGATTTGAAAATACCTATTTTTTCGGCAAGGAGCAGGACGAAATTGTCCACCTCCGAATAGTATTCCTGACGCAGCAGATTTATAACGGGCTCAAGCTTTCTGTCGTTGTTGATGGATATCGCCGCCTGTCCAAGCTGCTCGCCGGCAATTTTTGTTGACTTGATATTATCCTCATCCAGCTCCTTGAGGCGGATAAGACCTCCGATAGCACCGACAAAATAGATGCAGTCTGCTCCGGCCTTGTTTTTGATCTCCTCCCTGACGTAGCAGGGGAAATCCGCGCTTACAAGGGAATTATCTCCAAGCAGGGACTCGGAATGCGAGGCAAAATTCAGCATCCAGATCTCCCTCCCTCCGTCGTTGGGAACAAATCTGAGACGGGTAAGGATCTTTGAATAAACCTCCGGGAGTCTGGAATCCCTCTGTATCGGGGGAGCCTCTATGCTGCCAACGTACAAGGAGCCTTCCCGGGCATCCTCATAAGCTCTTTTGACGGCTTTCTTTACGCCGTCGTAGAAGATGCGCATAAACTTGGGGTCTTTTCCTGTTTTAGGCAGCGGCCCCCAGTAGCCGAGGGTATCTATGCCTGCGTGGTTGTGGGTGCTGCAGATGTTTATGGAACGGCAGCCGGTCTCCTTGCAGAAATCCGCAAGCTCCGCCTTTATTTTTTTGATATCGTAGCTGGAAACGCCCACATTATCGGAAGAGACGAATACAACGCCTCCCCTGCCGGAGTTGTCGTCAATCCAAATGGCGCTGGCCGTCATTGGGTCAAGCACACCGGTGGCCGGGTTCCTGATCTTGTAGCCGGCAACGTAATATTTTTTCTTGCCTATATCATCGGGCATAACGTCCTCGCTGGCAAAGCCCACAGAGAAATACTCGCTGACGGGTTCATCGATTTTGTCATATACTCCCTTGGGCAGCTCAGGCGCAGGGTTCTTTTTGCTCTTTTTGACCCCGCTTTTCGCGGTCATTTTCTGAGCGGTTCTCGCAGCAACACCTAACAAACTCATGGCTGTTTACTCCTCTCTGTACAAAAGATATGCCGTTCCGGCTTTCAAGCCCTGTCTCTGCGGCAAATCTCCACGTTGACCTAATTATAACAATAGTATATAAAAATGTAAACCTAATCTTTAAAAATTAACATTTTGTTTTCAAATTCTACATTGTTTCGTAAAGGATAAAAAATCAAATTAACCCTTGACATTTTAAATATGCTGTTTACAATTAAATTGTACCAGATATGAGGTTTTGACAAGAAGCATTTGGATTGCGAATTGACAAGCGAACCCGGCAAATCGGCTGTATGACGGTTTTGGAGGATGAGGTAAAAGGGCTTTAACGGCTGCTTTACAAGCTTTTGGGCAGTTTCTCTTGATTTTTATAGGAGTGATACTTTATGGATAGTACACAGCGTGAAAAAGTTGTAATAAAAACAAGCGTTATAGGAATAATCGCAAATATTTTTCTCTCCGCGTTCAAGGCTCTGGTGGGTCTTGCCTCCCATTCCATAGCGGTCATTCTGGATGCGGTAAACAATTTGTCGGACGCCCTGTCATCGGTTATAACCATAGTGGGCGCCAAGCTTTCCTCAAAAGCGCCGGACAAAAAGCACCCTCTGGGTTACGGCAGGATAGAATATCTCAGCGCCATGATAGTGGCCGGCATAGTGCTCTACGCCGGCATTACCTCGCTTGTGGAATCAGTAAAGAAGATCATTCATCCCGAGGCGGCGGAGTACAACACCGCTTCACTGGTGATCATAGCCTCCGCGGTGGTCGTCAAGCTCATCCTCGGCAAATACGTTAAGGCCATGGGCAAAAAGGTGAAATCCGGTTCGCTGACCGCCTCCGGCTCTGACGCTCTGTTTGACGCCATTCTCTCTGCATCCGTACTTGTGTCTGCGATCATATATATCACGACTGACGTTTCCCTTGAGGCCTATGTGGGCGTTATTATTTCCTGCTTCATTATCAAGGCAGGCATAGAGATGATGCTTGAAACGCTCAACGAGATCCTGGGCAAGCGCGAGGATCCCGAGCTCACCGACAAGATAAAGAAGCTTATCTCGGAGGAACCGCCTGTTATGGGCGCCTTTGATCTTATCCTCTACAACTACGGCCCGGACAGGAATTACGGCTCCGTGCACATTGAACTGCCGGACACACTGACGGTAACCGAGGTGGACGCTTTGACGAGAAAACTTGAAGAAAAGATCTACCTTGAAACCGGAGTGATCCTCACAGGCGTCGGCGTATATTCGCACAACACCGGCAGCGATGAAGCCGCGCGTATGCGCGATGATATCAGGCTGAAAGTCCTGAGCCACGATTGGGCTTTGCAATTCCACGGATTTTATCTTGACGAAACCAGAAATTCGATCCGTTTTGACGTTGTGCTGAGCTTTGACATCAAGCCGTCGGAAGGGTTGAAAATACTGTATGAAGAAATGCAGGCGGCTTACCCGGATCACCGGTTTATGATAGTACCGGACGTGGATGTGTCCGTTTCATAAAAGGAATGATGTAATAAAATGTGGTGGATACTTATAGTTATAGCGGCTGTTGCTCTGATAGCTCTGCTCATCTCCATGCTGGCGGCCAAATTCATGCTGACAGCCGGGAACAGGCAGACTCCGGACGAGGCTCTCAAGTGGCAGTCGGATCATTACGACACGTCGTTTTACACCAACGGCGAAAGAACCGCCTACACCGTAGAATCCTACGACGGCTATATTCTTCACGCGGAGCTGCTTAAATGCCCGGAGGAGTCCACAAAGTACATTATAATCTCCCACGGCTACACAGATAACCGTATAGGTTCGCTGAAATACGCCAAAATGTACCTCAAGCTGGGCTTCAACTGCGTCATTTACGATCTGCGCGGACACGGTGAAAACGAAAGGACATTCACCACCTACGGCATCCGCGAAGGGCAAGACCTTTCGGTTATGGTGAAAGATACCCGCAGCCGTTACAAAGATATATCGGTACTTGGGCTCCATGGCGAATCCCTGGGCGCGGCGTCTACAATGGCCTCCATGAAGTACAAGCCGGAGGTTGACTTTGCCGTTTCGGACTGCGGTTTTTCAAACATTCTCGGCGTACTCAAGCCTGCCGCTAAAATATTCCACGCCCCCGCATTTTTGATAAACTTTGCGGAGCCGGGGGTCAGGCTCCGTTATCATTACTCTCTCAATGATATGCGTCCCATTGACTCGCTGGACGACAACACCGTGCCCATACTCTTTATCCACGGTTCTGCGGATTCATTTATCCTGCCCCGGCATTCTCAGGATATGTTCGACAGA
>CAMOTT010000128.1 GCA_946626015.1 uncultured Clostridia bacterium
GGAGCCGGAAGCCGAAAAAACCTGACGGAGACCATTGTGCGCAAAACGCTGGAGCATTACCGGAATACGGGAGCCGTTTATACGGACGAAACTTTTTACCGTATGATCACGGAGTACCCGGATATCTTCTGCGATTACTGCTTTGTGAATGCTGAAAATCAATGCGCGGAAACAAAGAGCGTTTTTCCTTACCGTGGGGTCGAATCGCACCGTCTTGCTTTGGAATGCGCCATCCGCAAACTCTGCCGCAACGGCAGAAAGTGGTCTTACGATATGAAAACCGCAAAGTGCAGAAAACTCAGCAGCAAAGCTCTCTTTGCGCCCTCGGGTTCGGATAACTGGTTGAATTATCGCAAGGCTTTTCTTTCTCCCCCGCACGGGAATTCCTATACCGACAGCGATTTTGATCGGGTAAACGCCGTCTTATTCCCCGGCGGAACGGAGTGTCTGGAAGTTTACAGATGGTCAACCGACTGGTCGGACTATTTTGATGAGGGTCACGAGTGGTGGGGCGCGCTGTGTCTTACCGTTTATGACAAAACGCTCGAACGGTTTGTCATCATTTTGGCATCTGCAACGGATTGACAAATAACTGTTTACAGGGAAAATACAGACGTCTTTTTCCTGCAAATATGCAAGATCAAAGTCTGACTATAAAGACATCCGGGCAATGATATAAATACCCGGATGTTTTTCTTTTCTTTAGTTGAAAAATAATTATAAAACAGCTATAATAAATTTACGGTCGGGTATAATTGAGCAAACGGATAACCCCGATTTAATCCAAAAGCTTATATTCAAACAATTCAAACGGAGGCGAGAGGCTATGTTTAAAAAAACACTCAGCGTATTAGCGGCAATCTTTACTTTTTTCGGTTCTCTGTTCCAGTGGATCTTCACCCCCAATGTTATCAGGATCGATTTTGATCAGACTGTGGGCAAGATCAGACCTGTTCACAACATCGGCAGGATGCCGGAATATGAGGTTGACAGTGAGATCAACCGGTATTTTACACGGGCGAATATGACCTCTTGCAGAACGCACGACATACACGCTACTGATATCCATACGATTTTTCCCGATTTTTCCAAGGATGTCAACGACGAAAGCTCTTACTGCTTTGCGGAATGCGACAAGGTGATGGCCTCCATAATTGATACCGGCATGGAGCCGTTTTTCCGTTTTGGGATCAGCTACAGTTACCCGGAACGGGATCGCGAGTTCCTGCTGCCGCCAGCCGATTACGTGAAATGGGCGCAGATTTGCGAGCATATCATTCTGCATTATAACGAAGGCTGGGCTGACGGATTTAACTATAACATTGAATACTGGGAAATCTGGAACGAGCCCGAAAACAGCGATGATATCGCGGATAATCACTTCTGGATGGGAACTGATGAAGAATTTTTCCGCCTTTATGACGTTTCGGCAAAATATCTTAAGAATAAATTTCCCGACCTGAAAATCGGCGGCTACGGTTCTTGCGGTTTCTATGCGCTGACAAAAACGAACGCCATAAATACAGGATCTACCCCGAGAAATCAACATTTTATTATCTACTATAATAATTTTCTCAACTACATTAAGGAACACAATTCACCGATGGATTTCTTCTCATGGCACAGCTATACAACCACAGAGAAGAACGCCACCTACATCAAATATGTAAAGAACACACTGTCAAAAGCAGGTTACGGCAACACGGAAATCATATGCGATGAATGGAACTATAATCCAACGGAAAACGATAAACTGGATCGCCGTTACGGCGCTAATCAGACCTCCATGCTGATCATGTTCCAGAACGAAGGACTCAATATGGCGCATTACTACGACGGAGACGACGACGGTCAATTGTGGGCTGGTCTGTTTGTCAAACGTCAGCCTTCCACTGCTTACTATGGATTCTGGGCATTTGGTCAAATGTATGAGCTGGGCAATCAGGCTAAAATCAAGAACCTTTCGCTCCGCAAAGACCTTTACGCCCTGGCCGCAACAGGCGAGGACGGACAGGCTCTGCTTATTTCCAATATTTCAGAAAAAAGAGACAGACCCCTCAAGATCGACGCCGGAGATTATACCGTTGACAAATGTATGACCGTCAATGAGAACCGCGAATGGGTGGAAATACCCCTTCCGAAAAAAATCGAAAGCGGATCAATGCTTTACATTACATTCAAGAAGTAACTCATGGGGATTTATTAGGACGATTTTATGGAAAACGGAAGTTTAAAGCAAAAATTTATAGGCGATAAGTCGTTTTACAGGCGCGTTCTTACTATTTCCGTACCGATAATGATACAGACGGGCATTACGAATTTTGTGAGCCTGCTTGACAACATTATGGTTGGAAGAACAGGCACCGAGCAGATGAGCGGCGTTGCCATAGTAAACCAGCTGATATTTGTATTTTATCTGTGCTGCTTCGGCGGATTTTCAGGCGCCGGGATCTTTACCGCCCAGTATTACGGCGCAAAGGATAACGAAGGCATACGCCATACATTTCGCTATAAGCTTTGGCTCGGTTTTATTTTGCTGTGCGCTGCACTGTTTACTTTTATTTTTTTCGGAGAAGAGCTGATATCGCTTTATCTCAACGGTACAGATGACGGGGGCGACCTTGCGGCTGCTCTTGCTTACGGCACCGAATATCTGAAAATTATGCTGTTTTCGCTGCCTGCCTTCGCATTGACCCAGGTTTATTCAAACACCCTGCGCGAATGCGGTGAAACCGTTGTGCCCATGCGCGCCGGACTTACCGCCGTATTTGTAAACCTTATCTTCAACTATTTGCTGATCTATGGCAAACTCGGTTTTCCGGTTCTGGGAGTAAAGGGCGCGGCTATCGCAACGCTGCTTTCACGTTGGGTAGAATTTACTGTCGTTGCCTTGTGGACGCACCGACACAAAGAAAAATGCCCGTATATTAAAGACCTATATAAGACGCTGATCGTACCCTTTGATCTGGTCAAAAAATATTTTGTAACCGGCTCTCCCCTTCTTGTAAACGAGGCGCTCTGGTCAGCAGGTATGGCAATGCTCGTTCAATGCTATTCCGTAAGAGGGCTGAACGTGGTAGCGGCTCAGAACATATCCAACACCGTATGCAACGTGTTCAACGTCGTGTTCTTTGCCATGGGCGATGCTATCGCTATCATAATCGGCCAGCATCTGGGCGCAAAGGATTTCGTAAAAGCCAAGGACGAAACAAACAAGATCATTGCGTTTGCTGTTTTTATAGCAACGCTTGTTGGGATCGTGATAGCATCCACCTCCCGCCTGTTCCCCATGATTTATAACACAACACCCGAAGCTAAAAAGATCGCCTCCCAATTTCTCATCGCGCAGGCTTTGTTTACGCCGCAGTTTGCGTTGCTGCATTCATCGTATTTTGCCATTCGTTCCGGCGGCAAAACCGTCATCACTTTTTTATTTGACAGCGTTTTTATGTGGGTCTTCTCCGTTCCCGTGGCGTTTTTGCTAAGCAGATTTACCGGCATCTACGTCGTGTGGATATATGTGATCTTACAGATGACGGATTGGATAAAGTGCGTCATAGGCGTTATCCTTGTGCATAAGGGCGTATGGATAAACAACATCGTATCCGATTAAAACATAACTCTGTATTTTTTTACAAAACAAAGCCTGTGGGCACTCCGATGGGAATGTACACAGGCTTTGTTTTTTTATTTGCTTTGTAACTGACCTCAGATCCACGCTGTACAAAGCGTGATAATCCAGGATATCCCTGAAAGGATGGTATCAACCAGATCGTATTTTACGTTCCGCTTCTCCCCTGCCGTGTCGGCAAACAGGTTTGCCGGTATGCGCGAGGACATATAATCCGGGCGCTCAATACCAAGGGCATAAAGAGCGATAGCGGAAACATCCCTGTTGCGCGTATTCTTATCAAAGGAACCTCCGGGGATCACCGTCTTGCCTGTCGCGGCCACAACTGTATTGGTTTCACGCATTGTCAAACCGCCGTGTCCGCCGGATATCGTTTGTCCGTGATCTGAAACAACGATAAACAGGCTGTTTTCCAAAAGACCGTTCTCAGCCAGCGTATCGTAAATGCGGCCAATGTACCCGTCTACTATAGCGATCTGAGACAAATACTCCGGCGCCTTGCTGCCGTGTCTGTGACCCTCATGATCCACGCTGTCAAAATGACCGAAAAAGAGTTTTGGCGCGTTACCGGCGTTGAAATATTCGCAGATGGCATCGGTCAGCAATTCATCATCGCTGATCTGTACCTTTTTGACGTTCAAATCATTTTCAACGATACCTACCGTGATCGCGCTCCAGTTGGCAAAAGCCGCAAGCTCCGCCTCCGGGAATGCCTCGCGGGCATATTTGAAGATCGTTGGATATTTAACGCTGCTTGAGCGTTCCTTGCTCTCGGCAACGGAGTTTGTCAGACCGTGTCTGAGATATGAAACGCCGCCGAGTATGGAACCCCAGTTCTGCGCGCTGACGGTTATCATCTCCGTGCGGGCCGTGTGATCCACAGCGCCGTTTTTGAATATGCGGTCAAAATTGGGTGTATCGACCTCATTGAAGAAACGCCCTGCGCCATCCACGCCAAGGATTATCACGTGTTCATATGCGCCGAAACTGCCTGTTTCGGCAGTTTTTGCAAAGGCAGGCACTGTAAGGGAAAGCAGAAGTACAAAACAAAGAACAAAGGACAATGCTTTTTTCATTTTATAAAACTCCTTTTTATTTGTTAAAACCAGTATATCGCAAGCCGTCGGATTTTACAATCAAAAAGCTGTTTCTTGACCGGCTTTTCATTTTTTATTTTCAGCCTTATTTTCAGGCTGTTTGCAGTTTTTACAGCAGGCAGAACAATCTCCGCAGCATGATCTGCGGTTTTTAACTGCGCGACGCACAGCAAAAACTGCCAGCAGTACGATCACTGCAATAATCACATAATCAATAAAATGCAAAAAACCGCCCCTTATACTATCGCTATGCACACCAGACGAACCAGCATAGCCACAACCCAGGCGACTATGCATTGCCAAACTACAACGTAAACCGACCATTTACGCCCCATTTCTCTGCGTATTGACGCAATCGCGGCAACACAGGGCGTATAAAGCAAACTGAATGCGAGGAGCGTGATAGCCGCAACAGGCTGCATGGCCGAAGCTACTCCGCCCTGAGCGCCAAACAGCACCTCCAGCGTAGAAACAACGCTCTCCTTTGCTATAAAGCCGCACAGCAGTGATGTTACTATCCTCCAGTCACCAAGTCCAAGGGGTTTGAACAAGGGCACAAGCGCGCCGGAAATGGTGGCAAGGATACTCTTGCCGGACTCTGTTATAATGTTAAAGCGGAAGTCAAAGCTGTTTAAGAACCACACTACTATTGTTGCGACGAGAATGACCGAAAACGCCCTTTGCAGGAAATCCTTGGCCTTTTCCCAGAGCAACTGAGCAACATTCCGCGCGCTGGGCAAGCGGTAATTAGGCAGCTCCATAACAAAAGGAACGGCTTCGCCGCGGAACAGGGTCTTTTTATAAAGCAGCGCCACAAGAATACCGGTAACTATACCCAGAACGTAAATACCTATCATCACCGCCGCTTTGTAGTTCGGGAAAAACGCATCAACAAAAAACGCATAAATAGGCAGCTTTGCCGTACAGCTCATAAAAGGCGTTAGCAATATTGTCATTTTACGGTCGCGTGTACTTGGTAAAGTCCTTGACGCCATAACGGCAGGCACAGTGCAGCCGAAACCGATAAGCATGGGGACTATACTGCGGCC
>CAMOTT010000129.1 GCA_946626015.1 uncultured Clostridia bacterium
ACAAAAGTGGTTTATTTCAACTAAATCCGTCCTTGCGGACGGGTGAAATCGCCCTGCCGGACGAGTGAAATCCGCACTTTGTGCGGGTCAAGAACGGATTTAATATAACCAAAGCCGCAGACTTGGGTTTCACCTGAGGACGAAGTCCGAAGATTTAATCGAGGCGGAGCCTCAATTTCAATATTGAAAAATCCGTTTTTTCATTATAATAAAAAAGAATTAAATAAGTTTGTAAAAGCTCATCAGATAAAGGAGAGTAAGAAAAAACAAAGTCTGCTCTTGACGAATTGCGTTTTTTCGCATATGATTAAATTATAATATATGGGAGGTATGTTGGATGGGCGTGTTTTCAAAATATTTTGCGAGAAGGCAGCTCGTTGCGTTTTCGGAGATCTTTGTTGTAGCGGGAAAACTTTTTAAAGATCCCGGCAGTCTCAAAAGGCTGCTGGCTATGCTTGTTACGCTTTGCCAGCTGATAGGCGCGTTTATTTTCGACACTCCCATAACCCCGTACAAGGACAGCATCGATATGAGCAAATTCGAGCTCGTCTGGGCGGACGAATTTGACCACGGCTTTGACACAACGGTCTGGCAGGGTCATTATGTCTACGGTGCGGACGATACCCAGCTCCGCGACACGGCATACTGGAACAGGAAGCAGGTCAGCTTTACGGAGGACGGCTGCATGAAGCTGACTGTGGATTATAAAGAGAACGGCCCCGCAGGCCCCGGGTACTATTCCTATGGCATGGAGACCAATCCCAACAAAAACTACTCCGGCGATCATACCGGTTATGAACAGCTTTACGGATATTTTGAGATCCGCTGCATCCTGCCAAAGGGCGCGGGCTTGAATCCGGCCTTCTGGCTTTTGACAGATGGTATGTGGGCGGACGATACGGACGGCGGACTTACCGGAGCCGAGGTCGATATACTTGAAACCAATACAAGGTACAACGTCAAAAGCCCGGACTTCAACTCTATAGTCCAAACCATACACGTTGACGCCTATGATGAGGCGCACAGGTCGGAAAATCAGGGCGCGTTTTACGCTGACGATCCCTATAACAAGTTCAACACCTACGGCGTTGAATGGAACGAAGACGAGTATATTTTTTATATCAACGGAGTCGAGACCGCCAGAACGAGCTTTGGCGGAGTTTGCCGGGTTCCGCTCTATCTGATAATATCCATCGGTGTGGACGAAAGAGTGGCTTCCAATGAGTTTATTCCCGCTTCCATGCTTGTGGACTATGTGCGCTGCTATCAATATAAGTGATGAAAAATATTTTATAAGTTTTACCAAACAAATGTTTGCATTTGCCGGACAAGTGTGTTATAATATTCGCGTAGCATAACAAATATAAATTTTTCGGAGGCGAATATTATGGGTAACATCAGTGAAACTCAGCGTCGCATTTACGATTACCTTATAGAAAAACTTCAGGACGGCGTGCCCCCTTCGGTCAGGGAGATAGCCAGCGCTGTGGGGCTCAAATCCACTTCGTCTGTCCAGGCAAACCTTAACGCTCTGGAGGAGGCGGGCTATATTTCCCGCGATCCCTTGCTTAAGCGGTCTATCAGGATAGTCGGCCAGGCCGAAAATGTAACTAACGTGCCGTTGCTGGGCACCGTGACCGCCGGCTCTCCCATACTTGCTGTGGAGCAGATCGAAAGCTATCTGCCGTATTCCGGCAAATATGCAAACGATAAATCCCTGTTCGCTCTGCATGTGCGCGGCGAGAGTATGCTCAATGCCGGCATCCTTGACGGGGACATCGTCATTGTGGAAAAAACGCCCAATGCGCGCAACGGCGAGATCGTAGTGGCTCTTATCGAGGACGAGGCAACTGTCAAGACTTTTTATAAGGAAAACGGTCATTTCCGGCTTCAGCCGGAGAACGATGCGTATGAGCCCATTATTGTCAATGAGGTCATAATCCTCGGCAAGGTCGTATCCCTGATAAGATATTTTTGATTATATAATGAGGTGCGTTAATATGAAAAAATTTATTAAGGTCTTTTTGTCGGTAATTCTTGTTTCGGCTATGCTGTTCTCGGTGTCGGCTGTTTCGGGCTATGCAAAGACCGTTGCTCCGGCGTCCCTCAATGTCGCTGCCTCAGCCGATGAGAATATGAGCAAGATCAACCGCACGCTGTACACCATCGCTGACTATCTGGTCAACGGCCTTGTGGGCGTGATATGCAAGTTTTATCCGCAAAAGGACTGGATCAAGGATAAAGATTACGAAAGCAGGAACTTCCTTGCCGGTATGGATACCTTCCGCCGCGAGCCTGCCGACGGCGCCGTGTGGTCGCTGGGTTATGCCAGCGAGTCCATACAGACAGGGCAGGAGCTTGACGGCAAGCATTTTACAGGCGGCAGCCTTGCGGTCAAGCCGAAAATAGTCAAAAAGGTCGTAGGTGACCAGAGGGTCAGAACCTTTGCGATAAATGACGGCAGCGGCAGAGGAACTCTGGTGTTCTCCGTTATTGACGCCTACGGTATTTCCAACACTGCGGTGCGCGAGATCCGCGCCATGCTTGAGGATTACGCCAAGAGCAACAATATAATAAGCCTGAATATTTCCGTTTTGCATCAGCACAGCTGCGTTGATACCTTCGGCATGAACGGGGATATCTTCAAGGAGGTTTTCGGTAACGCCCTTATAAACCTCTTAAAACTCAACAAAAAGCCTTTTAACGGGCTTAATGAGTCCTTTATGGATAATCTTTATAAAGTCACGGTCAAGTCAGTAAAAGATGCCGTGGAGTCAATGAAACCCGGCAAGCTTTACTATTCCGCCGTTGATGCCGAAAGATATATCCGCGACAAGAGGACGCCCATGATTTTCGACAAGAACCTTAACAGGTTCAGGTTTGTCCCCGATGACGGCAGCCGTGAAACCTGGATATTAAACGCCGCCATACACTGCGTGGCAAACGGAGTTGACGATGACGTTGTGACCGCCGATTATCCCTACTATATGGAGCAGGAGATCAACGAAAAGGCCAACGCTGATTTTGCGATGATCCAGGGCGCGGAGCTTGCTATCACCGCCGAAAAGAAAGAAGTAGTTACAGAGACCTCCACCGCTTTTGAGGAGATAGAAGCTTACGGCAGGATCCTTGCAAACCTGCTTATAAATATTGATAACAGCACCGAGACGGAGATCGAGCCTTTGCTCAACGTCAGGCATTATGAGTTCAGAGTGCCGGTATTGAACAATATTCTCGTTCTTGCCGCAAATGCCGGGATCCTTACGAATTCCGCAGTCAAAAAATCCGACGGCAGCGTGGAGATCACAACCGAGCTCGGTTACGTTGAGCTTGGCCGCGATTTTTCCTTTGCCATAATTCCCGGCGAGCTTTCGCCGGAGCTTGCCTACGGCGGTATACTTAAGGCTTCGGAGGCCTGGAATGGCAAGGATTTCGGTTATCCCTCCCTGCAGGAGATAGCCGGTAATGACAGAAAGCTTCTGGTCTTGGGTATTGCCAATGATCAGATAGGCTACATCCTGCCGGATAACGATTATCGCTCCATCTTCCTTGAAAACGAGGAGATCGTTTCTCCCGGCAAGAAGACGGGCTCCTCGGTAGTCGCCGCGTTTAAGGCTTTGATAGAGGAAATTAGATATAACTGATGTGGGGGTTTTTTCTGTGCCCAAAATGAATGCAGATAAAAGCGGATTGCTGATCAAGATTCTTCGCGCCGCAATTACCGAAAGCAATGGCGAAAATTTTGTCGATTTGCTTGACGAGGACGTGTTCGCCCTTGCGGAAAAGCATCATGTGACCAATACTGTCTGCTGCGTCTTTGAAAAGTATATTGACAGATTGCCTGAGGCTTTGGCCAACAAGGCGGCGGATATCCTGAGATTTGCTGTGTTTAAGGATACCGTTCAGCAGATGGAGAGTCAATGCATCTCCGACGAATTTGAAAAAAATGAGATAAAGCATATCGTGCTTAAGGGTACCATACTCAAGAACTATTATCCGGTCTCCTATATGCGCTCCATGGCGGATATTGATTACGTTGTGGGCAAGGGCGACAGGGAAAAATCAAAGGGGATAATGGAGTCTTTGGGCTACAGCTTTCATATTGATTCGTTTTTGCACGACAGTTATATCAAAAGGCCGGTTATGAATGTGGAGATCCACGAACAGCTGATAGACGACTGCTTTGAAAAGCTCAACGCTTATTTCGGCAGCGGCTTTGAGCGGGCTTTGCTTGCGGAGGGCTTCAAATACAGGTATCAGTTCAAGGACGAGGATCATTTTATCTACATCGTCACCCACACTGCCAAGCATTATTATACCGATGGCACAGGCATAAGGAGCATAATGGATATCTGGGTCTGCCTCAATCATTTTGTGGGCAACATGGATTTCGATTACTGCATTGAAGAGTTGAAAAAGATAGGGCTCCTTGATTTTTATAATCAGGCGGTATCTTTGGCTTTTAAGTGGTTTGGTAATATAGACGGCGTTCCCTATGAGGAAAAAGACGTTACTTTTGTTGAAAAGTATGTGATATCCAACGGAGTTTACGGCTCCGGCGCAAACGGCGAGGCTCTGGCTTTTATCCGCAATTACAGCGACGGCAACAGCAGTAAGATCAAATATTTCTCGCAGACCTTATTCCCGGGGCTTTCCTATATGTCAAGCAGATATAAGGTGCTCAAAAAGGTTCCCGTATTGTTGCCTGTTTTTTGGGCGGTCAGGTTTTTCCAGACTTGGACAAAGAACAAAGAAAATATCGGTGTTCGTCTGGATGGAGTATCGGATCTGGATCAAGAGAAATTCGACCATTTTAAGGCGGAGTTTGAAAAGAACGACGTTTTCGGATCGGGTAAAATTTCATAATATTTTCAGTTGACAGGTTCCCGTTGATCGGTTTTCGATCGACGGGAGCTTTTATTTTATCCTTTGTGCATAATAATTGAAAAGGGAGGCAAAAATATCTACAGCATAAAAAAGCAGAAAGGATGACGTCGAGGCGTCAAGGTGATGTTGATGGTTTTTGAGGATTATAAACCAAAGAAGAAAAAATTTGGAAGCAAAACATTTTACGCTGTTATGGCGCTGGGAGTAGTGGCTTTGGGCATTGGCGCTTGGACCGCCGTTGACAAAACCCCGGAACTTGTACCGGAGGTGGAAAGCAAACAGCATTATGAAAACGATGAGGCTTTTACCTTTTGGGACGACGGTATCGATTATATACCGGATGAACAGGCAAATGTTACCGTTACAGGTGTGCCGGATAACAGACCGGAGGAAAAGGAGAGCACAGAGGAAGCTGCGGATAATTTTCCCTTTACAGGGAGTTTTGTTCTACCCCTTGATTCCGGCATTATCAAAAATTACAGCAACGGTGAATTTGTATATTCAAAAACCATGGGGGATTGGCGTGTTCATTCCGGCACGGATTTTAAAGGTAACCAGGGGGATAAAGTCGTTGCCGTGCAGGACGGTACAGTAAAAAGAGCCTATAACGATGAGCTTTGGGGCGGTGTTGTGGAGATCGAGCACGGAGGCGGTCTGACTGTTATTTATTGCGGCCTGTCAGAGGGCAGTATGAAAAATGTAGGTAATACCGTTAAAAAGGGAGAACGCATAGGCCTGCTGGGAGAGATTCCCGCTGAGCAGGCGGAGGGTTACCACCTGCACGCGGAGGCAAAAGTGAATGGAACAACGCAGGATCTGATGAAGGCGCTGAATATGAAATATGCTGCTCATATGAAGGCTGCAAGCCACT
>CAMOTT010000130.1 GCA_946626015.1 uncultured Clostridia bacterium
AGATCCAACCGAACAGGAGTATTCTTATTATCCATTGGATCAGTGAATATTTTACCGTGACTCTTGCGGAGGCAATAGTCGAATTGCCGTATTGATCTGTGACGGTGCAGGTGACGGTCGCGGCGCCGCTTTTAAGTCCGGTCACCTTTCCGTTTTGGTCCACGGAAACCACATTTGGCACCGAGGAGGCAAAGGTCACGCTGCATACGATGCCCTCGCCCTTTTCGATCTTAGGAGTTATTACCTCACTGCCCTTGTAGCGGAGCTTTATCGACTGAGGTACGGTCACTTTTTTGACTATATCGTTCGCCGAACCTGTCGTCCAGCGGGCATAAAGGGTGTGCTCCGTTTTGATCTCCACGGTTGAGTCCTCGGTTATCAGCAAACCGGTATCGGTGTACCAGCCCGCAAAGTTCAAATCCTGCTTTACCGGGATGGGGAGAGAGCCGTATTTGCCGCCCACGAGCACCGTTTTGCTCAGGGTATCCGCCTTGCCGCCCATGGAGTCAAAGTTGACGCAGCAGGCAGCAGGCAGGATCTTCTCCCACACGGCGTACAAGGTGATGGAACCGTTTATGATATAGCTCTTTCCGCCGGCATAATCCGCCTTTGCCGCTGAGGGGTCAAGCGACCAGCCCATGAAGTTGTAGCCGCTCTTTGTGGCTTTGTTGAAGTAAAGGCTCTTGCCGGCTTCAACGTTTTTTGTCAGGAGTGCCTGCCCGTCCGACATAAAGATGACGGTCACAAGCTCTTTGCCGCCGTAAACAGGCCAATACTCGTTCTGAGCCTTTGCGCCCCTCTTTTGGGCGACCTCTTCCCTGTTCGCAGGCACCTCATAATAGTAGCACCAGTATCTACCGGCCTCATAGGCTCCTTCGGGAGTGTTGGCGACGTTGTTTTTAAGATACTTGCAAATGGTTGCGCCGTTATAAAGCCTGCCGTCCATCTCAGCCTTGAGATACCTAAGCTGTCCGTGGACAGTGGTATAGTCAAGCCCCTCCTGGGAGCAGTATTTTTTAAGATCCTCAAACCTTGAGCTGTGCCATTGGCAGATACCGTAGCTTGTGCCGTTGTCGCCCCAGGCGTTGGGGTTGAAGCTGGATTCACACTCTATGTTCGCCATTATTCCGCAGGCAATGGCAGAATTGAAGTCTATTGAAATAAGGTAGTCGTAGATCTCCTGCTTGTTCTTTGCAAGCTCTTCCTTGCTGAGCCCGTTGACACCGACCTCATAAGCGGAGGAGAACACCTCCGGGTACGCTTCATAAGTGATCCTGCCAAATGCCGACGGAAGGGTCTCTTTCGCATAGGCGCCAGAAGAAAAAATACAGGACAAAAGCAGCGCAACAGACAAAATTTTTATGATTTTCCTTCGCATAAAAACCTCCTTGATCTTTGAGCAAAAGCCATGCCCAAGCCCCACATATCCGGAAGGATATACGGGACCCGGGTATATTATTCAACGATTATTTGAACTCAGCCATCATTTTGATAAATCCCTTGGTGATGTCTGAACCGGCATGTCTGCCGAAGGAAATAGTCTCCTGATAATGATCGCCGAAGATCTTGCTGTCGTCAAAAAAGATCATGCAGTAGTCGTTGTCCGGCAGGATATAGCCCACCTCATCGTTTGCCATACCGAAAACAAGAATATCGTCGCCCACGATCTCCTTGAGTGAAGGATAGGGGAAATCCGTGCCGTCAAAGCTGTTTTCGGCCAGCATAAGGGCGCCGCCGATGGCAAGCTCCGGGCTGTATTCGCCGGGAACCATAACGACCTTGAGCGCGTCGCCTATTTCAAGATAGCCTATCTCGGTGTATGCGGCATACTGTCCGTCCTCGGTCTTTATCATATCATAGTTTGCAAGGTTGAGCTTGCCCACCGCTTTTATTGTGGGGTTTTCAACCGTCAGCTTGACTTCGCTGAGCCTTATGTTGAGGACAGGCTCTACCCTTGTTTCCTCTACGGGAGTCCAGTCCTCATACCACAGGGTGTAGTTGGGAGATTGCTTCATTTCTTCTTCGATCTGCTTTGTGTTCGCAAGCAGCTCGTTGTTTCTGATCTCGTCCTCTGTGAGGGTAAGAGCCATGGTTATCCTGCCCAGCTCCCTGCCGTAACGCTCCGCCTGCTGCGAGCGGCGTTCCAGATCAAGGTCATCGTTGGTCAGATGGCGCTCTGAATATATGCCCAGAATAGCGCCCTGGATGAACATAAAGTTGCTGCCGGCTTTGTTTATAATCTCTTCCATATAAGCTGTGTAGTCGGCGGAAAGCTCCCTGCCGGAGCTGTTGTCCGTCTTAAGACCGGTTATGTAGGGATGGGCGCCCATATTGACGATCACGGTCTCCTTTGAGGCGCTGTTGTCCGGCACAAAGCGGAAGCGTGAAAGGTTCTCGATAAACTCCGCAGGATCGCGGTCGTCCTTGATGTAGCCGGCAATGGATTTTTCCGCGTAATAAAGCTCGCCTGTTTCCATTGAGTCGCAGGCGTCTTTGATGGACTTCGCAACGCGCTCATAAAGTAGCTCCATAAACTGCTCGTCCACGCCCTTCATGATCTTGCCCTTGCCCGTGATGGAATGGAAGACGTTGTTGATGATCTTGACTATCAGGGGATTCCAAAGGCCCAGGGTATCGATCTCGCTGTGGACGTGGGTGGAGGAGATGTTGATGCTCGCAAGACCGTACTTCTCCGCGTAATCGCTGACCATTCCCCTGATGACTCTGACGTCATGGTTGGAAAGGCCGATACATTCTATTGTGGCAAATACGGAAGCTCCGTTGCCGCTGTTATCGTCCAGAGCAATGGTGCGCACCTTCATATCGTCCAGCACTGTTTCGACCCTGTTTGCGGGGAAGTTCTGGAAAAGGTACCCGGCAAGGTAATATTTACCGCTGAGGACATCGTCAGGCAACAGGCTCTCCTGAGAATAGCCCAGCTTCCACTTGGCTGTCGCCGAGGGAGTCGTGGTAAAGTTCTTTGTTCCGCTGTAAAAGTTCTCGCTCACATAGTCCTTTTCGCTGATTATGGTCTCCGGCTCGGGGATCTTGTTGGCGATGTAATTGATGAGCCTTGTGATACCGTACTCAAGATAAGAGAAGGCCACATATTTTAAGTCCTTCTGGCTCCTTATCTTTGAGACCGCCTTTGCGGCTCCTCCCACGGTGAGCAGGTCACAGGTCTCTCCATCCATGACCACCTCATGGTGCAGACCGCTTTTGCCGGAGGCTACGGCGCTTATTGTTTTCGCCCTGGCAGGGGCGGCGGCTGATATGCTGCCCACCATTACGGCCACAGCAAGGGGGATCGCTAAGAATGACATCAGTTTCTTTTTCATGGTTTCTACCTCCGTTTAATTTATTTGCCTGTTTTTAATTTGCTCTGTTTTGGAAATGCGCTTTGTTTTTCTATGATTTTTCATAAATAAAAATATCATACAGATCAATATTCCCAGGGCGGCTCCCGCGCTGTCCACGCCCACGTCAAACAGACGGCAGGCTCTTCCCGGGATAAAATACTGATGTATCTCATCAGACACCGAATATAAAAAACAAACCAAAAGCGTAATTGCAGGTTTTTTCTTTTCAAGGGTGGCGTACAGGGCGGCGAACACCGCGCAGGCCAGGACGAAAAACTCGGTGGCGTGGGCAAACTTGCGCACTATAAAATCGCTTATTTGTATATGCAGCAGCCTGCCTATCCTGATTTCAAAGAGCTGACTCAAGGCTGCGGATTCATCCGCCCGCTGATTTGAAAGATAGAACACGGCGGCGGCTATCAAGCCCACGATGAGCCACGAAAGGCAAATGATAACCTTTTGCTTTTTTGTTTTTGTTCCCATAATCTTACTCCACTCTGCCCTTTATAAAGCTCACATTTTCGCCTGCGGGATAGACGAAGATATCATAGACATTCTTTGGCTTGACAAACAGATCACAGCCCTTGAACACCGGGTAGACCACCCCGCGCTCCATCAGATATTTTTCGGCGTTTCTGCAGGCGGCAACGATCTCGCTGTCATTGTCGGAGCTGTGCATATTGTTTATTATAAGGTCATACTCCTCCGATGAAAAGCCGGGAATGTTTTCCTTTTTATCTTTGGTAAAGCCCTGTAAAAATTTTGTTGTAAAACTGGTAGCCGTTCTGTAAGCGCCCAGGGCAAGCTGATATTCCCCGTTTGTCAGATCCGTCTCCAGCTTTTCGGTCTCCGTGACTTCAATGCCGATGCTCAGATTTTTGCCGAAAAGTCTCTGCCAAACCTGCACCTGTTTGCGTACCGTCAGTTCAAATTCCGCTGTGCATTTCACGGTGACGCTTACTTTTGTTTTTTCAAGCTCCGTCAGACCTGCTGACCACAGACTATCCGCGGCCGCTTCGTTGTACTGCGGCTGTTGAGTTCTGCCTGCCAGAGTTCTGTATTTGCTCTCGCCCACGGTGCAGCAATCCGGCACAATGCCCTCCGCCCGCTCGTAGGAGAGGGTCTCCTCCTGTTCCGGGCTTATCGAGGCAACAAGCGCCCTTCTGAGCTTTTCGTTTTGGAGTATCTCATCTTTACAGTTGAATATCCACGACCATGTTGCGCTTTGATACCGCTCAATGTCCACGGACTTGACGTTTTCAAGCACATCCTTTTTTGAATAGGGTATCATCGCCCCGGAATAGCTCCCGTCGGAGACTTTCTGTATTACGGAGGCATAATCCCCGTTGACGTTGAGCGACACCGCGGCAGGCAGGACTTCTTCCTCCCCGGCATAATCCCCGTTCCTTCTCAGCAGCAGGGAGACGCCCTCCACCCATTTTGAAAGATAAAACGGGCCATTACACATAAGGTAGGTCACGTCAAGGCCGTAGCGCCCCTTTGTAGCCTCAAAGAATTTCTCGCTGCAGGGCATACAAACCGCCGTTGTCAGCGTTTCAAGGAACTCAGCGTTGGGGGCGGTCAACTGTATAACAAGGGTATGCTTGTTTGCCGCGGCAACGCCCAAAGAAGCCGGGCTTGCGGAACCGTTATATATCTCCCTTGCCGATTTTATGGAAAAAAGGCTCTCCGCAGAGGGTGACTGAGTTTCGGGAGAGACCGCTCGCCTGAAAGCGAAAACAAAGTCCTGGGCGGTAACGCTCCGGTCAAAGCTGTCCTTATAGTCCTCTCCGAGGATATCCGCGAAATTTTTTATCAAATGCCATTCCGCGTCCTCTCTCAGGTTAAATGTATACACACACTCGTCAGCGCTTATGCTCCAGCTTTTGGCGACTCCGGGGACAATGCCTCCATCCTCACCCCGTCTGACAAGACCCTCGAAGCAGTTTGCCACAGCTATCTCTCCGGCGTTGTCTCCAACTATCTGGGGATCAAGACACCGGGGCTCCGATGTGACAGCGTAGTATATAGTTGCGTTCAATCCCTTGACCCCTCCGCAGGCGGCAAGGGTGAGGATCAAAGCCGCTATGAGCAAAAGCGCGGCTGCCTTTTTAATTTTGTTCATCGTCAACACTGACCTTTTTAAGCTTTATTAAACGGGCTTTCCGGATACTCCGCGCTGTCCGTTGCGGCAGCGGCGTAAACACCGTTATGGGATCTGTACTTTTCGACTGAGGAACCGTCATATTTAACGGTGGAGTTTCCGCAAATGTACTCGTCCACAGCCTTGCGGCGATAGTTTATATTTATCAGCCCGTTGCCCCTGTAAAACAGGGAGACCACCTTGTTGTTCTTTTCTTCTATTTCATCCAGAATTTTTTCAGCGCCGTCA
>CAMOTT010000131.1 GCA_946626015.1 uncultured Clostridia bacterium
GGTTATGGAAAATTTGTCCGCAGCGCCGCCGAGCCCCAACGCCGGCGCCGCTCCCGCCAGCATGACGGCCGCCAGCAACATGGCCAATGTGCTCTTCAAAAACCTCTTCATCAAAAAACCTCCTCTTTTTTACAACGTTAATTTTTAGCTTATCTATGCCAAAAAATGACAAAAACTAAAATTTGACACAATATATTGTACCACATATCTGCTGAAGAGTAAATACTTGCGGCAACAAAATACGGGAAAAATATAAATATCCGACCGTTGAGCCGGAGTATCCGATAATAATTACCCCAAAGATATAAAATTATCTTGCTAAATTTGTATGGAGTATGTTATAATTGTTTTTAACTTAAATTAGCGTGGGCAAAATTTTGCCGGAAAAAGGTGATAAAACAATGTCTATAATTGTAGATGGAATTTTTGTTGTTGTCTTGTGCCTGTTTGTGTATACAGGCATCAAGTCGGGCTTTGTCCGCTCCATACTTAACGTTACCTCCTGGTTCGTCTCGTTCCTTGCGGCCTCGGAGCTTTGCAGCGCGGCAGCCGCGTTTTTGTACCACAACCTGCTGAGCAAATACGTAACGTCCGTAATCTCGGCAAGGATCCCGGAGAATCTGGAGGACGGCTCCTCGATTTATTTCGCGGGCCGCGTTGCCTCAACCGTGCCGGCTTTTGCAAAAAGGTGTGCGGAAAGCCTGAACGTAAACATTGACCAGTACGCAAGCTATTTCAAAACAAATACCGATTCCGGCGAGACTCTTGCCAAGGATCTGTCGGACAGAATAGCCTACCCCCTGTTCACCTCCATACTCAGTGTCGTCACGTTCATACTGATTTTTATTGTCGTGCTCACTGTAACGCAATTCCTTGTAAGGCGTTTCGGCGACCTGATAAAGGTCTCCCTGTTCAAGACCCCGGATTACGTGCTCGGCGGTGTTTTCGGCCTTATCGAAGGCGCCCTGGTGGTGCTTTTGCTTTCAGTTATCTTCCACGTTCTGGCTCACACGATCGGCAACGAGGCGATAATAAAAGCTGTGGACAACTCCTACGCGGTCACACTGATGAGAAACAGCAACTTCCTGCTCAATATGTTTGCCAGCTGATCAGCACAGTCGTCACACTAAATCAATTTGATCTGGAAGTGATTTTTTGAGCAATCTTTTTAAGAACTGGAAAACAGTCCCCAATCTTCTTTCGTTTTTGAGGATCCTCATGGTTCCCGTATTTGCCGTGCTGTTCCTTAAGGGGCACGTATTCTGGTCGGTGTTCGTCATTATCCTCTCAGGGCTTACGGATCTGTTTGACGGCAAAATCGCCCGCCGGTTCAATCAGGTGAGCGAGCTGGGCAAGGTGCTGGATCCCATAGCGGACAAATTGACCCAGATCACCATCGCGGTGCTGCTCTGGATCTCCTTCAGGGGCTGCGACAGCGAAGGTATGCGCGCTTTCAGCTGGGTATTCCTCTACTTCCTCGGCAAGGAGCTGATCATGCTTGTGGCAGGCTCGATAATGCTTTTCATTTTCAAGTGCAAGCCCATTGCCGCGGAGATATACGGTAAAGCGGCTACCATGGCGTTCTATATCTCCATGGGAGTTATCGTGGCCTTCGGGCCGGAGATCGGTGCATTGAGGAGCTTTTTTACCCTGCCGGAAGTGGCGGTAAAGATCCTCGTTGTTATCTGCGCCGTTTTTACCACCGTCGCTCTGCTCAGCTATGTCGCCCCCTCAATAAGGGAGGTCAAACGCGCCAGGAGCGAGTTAAAATCAAAATAAACCAAAATAATTATGAAAGGTGTACCGGATCATTTTCCGGTCTGAGTTTTTCTGGAATATGAAGCAAGTTTTATGCAGCAGATGTAAAGAACGCCCCGCCATGTTCTTCATAACAAAGGTGGAGGGAGACAAAAGCACCCAGGAGGGTCTTTGCATGAAGTGCGCCATGGAGCTGAACATCGGTCCCATCAAGCAGCTTATGCAGAGCATGGGCATCTCCGAGGACGAGCTGGACGATGTAAACGAGCAGTTCGAGGCTCTTATGGACAACGGCAACGGCATGGGCTTTATGCCCGGCGGAGCAGGCACCCTGCCCTTTATGCACAACGACAATAATGTTTCGGACGAGGCTGAGGACGGCTCCGGCGGAGAAACAGCTCCCGGCGCCGGCACAAAAACAAAAAACAAGAAAAAGCCCAACGAAAAAAAACGTAAATTTTTATCCACCTACTGTACCGATCTGACAGCCAAGGCTCGCGCCGGCAGGATCGACCGAGTGGTAGGCCGTGAAAACGAGATATACAGAACCGTTCAGATCCTTTGCAGACGGTCAAAGAACAACCCCTGCCTTATCGGTGAGCCCGGCGTGGGCAAAACCGCCATTGCGGAGGGGCTTGCCCTGCGCATAGCCTCCGGGGACGTTCCCGCAAAGCTTATGGACAAGGAGATCTTTCTCCTTGACCTCACCGCCCTTGTTGCCGGAACTCAGTTCAGAGGCCAGTTTGAGAGCCGCGTAAAGGGGCTGGTAGAAGAGGTCAAGGCGGAGGGCAATATTATTCTGTTCATCGACGAGGTGCACAGCCTTGTGGGCACAGGCGACGCCGAGGGCTCAATGAACGCTGCCAATATCCTCAAGCCCTCTCTTTCAAGGGGCGAGATCCAGATAATCGGCGCCACGACCTTCACGGAATACAGAAAATACATTGAAAAAGACGCCGCTCTTGAGCGCCGTCTCCAGCCCGTCAAGGTGGAGGAGCCCTCCATCGCGGACACCTGCAAGATCCTCTGCGCCATCAAGGATTACTACGAAAACTTCCACCGCGTCAGGGTCAGCGACTCCCTTATAAACCGCGCGGTAGTTCTCTCTGAGAGATACATCAACGACCGTTTTCTGCCGGACAAGGCAATAGATCTGCTGGACGAGGCCTGCACCTGCGCCAACCTGCGCAACAAGGCCATCGGCGAGACCGAAAAGCTCGAAAAACAGCTTGCCGCCGACAAGGCTCGTCAGCAGGCTCTACTGGACAAGGCGGACGAAACGGATTACGAGGAGCTGGCAAGGCTCAAGGGCGAGATAATTGTCTCCGAGTCAAAGCTTGAGGAGCTCCGTCCGCAGATACAGGACAATTACGTCACCGAGGATGACCTTGCCCGTGTTATCCAGCTCTGGACAGGCATCCCCGCCCAGAAGATCATCGAAAGCGACCTGCGCAAGCTCTCCAGCCTTGACCAAAGGCTCAAGTCAAAAATCATCGGTCAGGACGAGGCAGTGGATCTTATCTCCGCCGCTATCCGTAGAAGCCGCGTGCAGATAAGCCCCCTGCGCAGACCAGCCTCTTTCATCTTTGTAGGCCCCACGGGAGTGGGCAAGACCGAAACGGTCAAGTGCCTTGCAAATGAGCTGTTTGAAACTCCCGAAACCCTTATAAGGCTGGATATGTCCGAGTTTATGGAGAAGCACTCCGTTTCCCGTATCATAGGCTCTCCTCCCGGTTATGTGGGGTATGATGAGGCAGGCCAGCTCACCGAAAAGGTGCGCCGCAAGCCCTATTCCGTGGTTCTGTTTGATGAGATCGAAAAAGCCCATCCGGACGTTATGAATATCCTGCTCCAGATCCTTGACGAGGGCAGGATAACCGACGCTCAGGGCAGAACGGTGGGCTTTGAAAATACTATTATAATAATGACCTCCAACGCCGGAAGCGAGCGCAAGGACGGCGCCTTGGGCTTTGGCAAAACCAAGGGCGACGCCTCCCGGGAGAGAGCAATGAAGGCTCTGCGCGAGTTCCTGCGCCCGGAGTTCATAGGCCGCGTGGATGAGATCGTCGTTTTCAACGACCTCACCCTTGAAAATCTCGAAAAGATCGCCACGCTTATGCTGGAGGGTCTTGTTGATCCCATGAGGGACAAAAACATCACCCTGACCTGGAACAGCGACGTGCCCGAGCTGCTTGCAAAGATGGCCGAGGGCGGCACCAGAGGCGCAAGAGATCTGCGCAACGTCATACGCCGCAACGTTGAGGACAAGCTCGCCGGGCTGATAATAAACTCCCTGGATTCTCCCCTCTCCTCCATAAATATTTACCTCGAAAACGGCGAAATAAAGCTGGCCGCAAAATAACCGGAGCCGAAAATAAAAAATTGATAAAAAATCATTTTTTATATTGACAATCCGACGCAAATTGTGTTAGAATAATTTGCGTCGCAAATGCGGGTGTAGTTCAATGGTAGAACACTAGCCTTCCAAGCTAGATACGTGGGTTCGATTCCCATCACCCGCTCCATGACTTCTTCGTCAAGTCAAAAAGTTTTTGCGCTTGTAGCTCAGGTGGATAGAGCAACTGCCTTCTAAGCAGTGGGTCAGGGGTTCGAGTCCCTTCAAGCGCGCCATATGGTGGGTATAGCGTAGTTGGTTAACGCGTCAGTTTGTGGCACTGAAGACCGTCGGTTCGAATCCGACTATCCACCCCATTTTTGTTAAAACTGATGTGCAAGGAGTTTTACCCCTTGCACATCTGCGATATTGGGGTGTAGCCAAGGGGTAAGGCAACGGACTTTGACTCCGTCATCCGCTGGTTCAAATCCGGCCACCCCAGCCATAACTGCACACCTGTTTTGATACAATGCGTATTGATAAGGGTGTGCAGTTATTTTTTGCAAAAAAGCCTTGATATAAAGGTGTTCGCAAACACTTTTTAAAGATAGCGGCTCTGCAGGTCTTGATTTTTGACCTTGCAGAGCCGTTTTTGCATTTTTGTGATTTATACTTTTTAACGAAAGGTGTCAAAGGGGTACGCATTTTTTGCAAATATTTTACCTTTCGTTAAATAGTTTGAAATAGAAAAATAAGAGCCGGAATTATGCTCCGAATCTGACCTTGCTTCTCCTTGATCTTTGACACAAACAAGAGCACCGTTTTTCTTGACATACTGCGGGTTTGTTGGTACAATCATTCTGGATAAAAAGTTCCGAAAGGAGAAAATATGCTGGATTTCAATGAGAAAAAAGGATTCATGTGCGACATGGACGGTGTGCTCTACCATGGCAACACGCTGCTGCCGGGCGTGGCGGAATTCATTCAATGGCTCAAGGAAGAAAAGAAAGAGTACCTCTTTCTGACCAACAACAGCGGCTGCACGCCGCGTGAACTGCAGCAGAAGCTCGAACGCATGGGCGTTGAGGTGAGCGAGGAGCATTTCTACACGAGCGCGCTTGCCACGGCTGCGTTCCTGAAGGATCAGGCGCCAGGCTGCTCGGTCTATGCCATCGGCGAGGCGGGGCTGTTCAATGCCCTGTACGATGCGGGCATCACGATGAACGACATCGACCCCGACTATGTTGTCGTTGGCGAGAGCAAGCTGTATTCGATGGATACGCTGACGCGCGCAACGAATCTGGTGCTCGGCGGCGCCAAGCTGATTGGTGCGAATCCGGATATCACGACGCCGCTTGAAAACGGCATCGCGCCCGCTTGCCGCGCGCTGGTCGTGCCGATCGAGATGACGACGGGCGAAAAGGCGTACTACTGCGGCAAGCCGAATCCGTTGATGATGCGTACGGGTCTGCGGCATCTGGGCTGTCATTCTGCGGAGGCGGTCATGGTGGGTGACCGAATGGATACGGACGTTATCAGCGGCCTCGAAAGCGGTATGTC
>CAMOTT010000132.1 GCA_946626015.1 uncultured Clostridia bacterium
AACGACCTGCCCTCTTGAGGTGTTGATAAGAAAGGCGGATGGCTTCATCTTGCTCAAAAAACCGCTGTTGACAAGCCCCTGCGTCTCCGGGGTGAGGGGACAGTGCACGCTCACAACATCGCTCCTTGCAAGCAGCTCGTCAAGGGGAACAAAATCCGCTTCAAATTCGCCGTCTTTCGGTGGATGGGGCGTGTGCACAAGCACGTTCATGCCCAGAGCGGAGGCCACGTTAGCGACCCTTTTGCCGATCTTGCCAAAGCCGATTATGCCGAAATTTTTGTTGAGCAGCTCGGTCAGGTCTGTTTTCCAATAGCAGAAATGCCTGCAATCCGACCACTCTCCGTTTTTTACCGAAAGGTTGTGGATATATACGCTGTTGGTCAGCTCAAACAGCAGGGCAAAGGTCAGCTGAGTTACGGCGGCCGCGCTGTATGAGGGGATATTGCACACCGGGATGCCTCTTGAGGCGGCATATTTCCAATCGACTATATTGTAACCCGTGCTGAGCAGACCTATATATTTCAGCTTTGTAAGCTGAGCGAGAGTTTCTTTAGTCAAGGGAGTTTTGTTGGTAATTAGTATCTCCGCGTCACGGGCGCGGGGGATAATATCCTCAACGGCGGTCAGCTCGTATATATCACAGTCGCCGAACTCGGATATCCAATCCCAGGAGAGATCTCCCGGGTTAGTCGTATAACCGTCAAGAATAACAATTTTCATATACAAAACCACTCAATGATCTTTTTTCGATTTGCCGACTGTTTTTGACAGATAGTCAAGCCACAGCTGACCTATCCTGTTTATTGAATAATCCTCACGGATATGCAGGGCGTTCTCCGAAAGCTTTTCGGAAAGCTCTTTGTCGGACAGAACCCGGAGCATCTCGCGCTTAAGCGCCTCGCCGTCATTCACGGGGATCAGTATGCCGTTTTCGTTGCTTTTTATCAGCTCACCGGGGCCGCCTATGGGGCAGTCGGTGGCGATGCAGGGGATGCCGCAGGCCATGGCCTCCATCAACGCGTTGGGCATACCCTCGGATGTGGAGGAAAGCACGAACAGAGAGGCGTCACAGATGAGCCTGAGCACGTTTTCGTTGGAGTGTTGAAGCTCGATCCTGCCGTTCATATCTAAGGACGAAACCAGATCTTCCAGCTCCTCCCTCAACGGGCCGTCTCCGTATATCACAAGCTTATATTCCGGTATTTTGGCGCTTATCTCGGCAAAGCTTTTTATCAAAAAGTCAAAGGCCTTTTCCGGCGCGTACCGCCCCATTGCGGCAATGGTCTTCCGCCTGACGTTTACCGGGGTTATTTCCCTGACTGCCGGGTTGAATATTGCGTTTGGTATGATGGCGGAGTTTTTGTGCATCCGTTTCGGGTAGAAATTCATAGCGTCCCTTGTCTGGAAAACGTAACCGTTGTCAAGCAAGGCAAAGGTTCTGCAAAAAAAGCTCAGCAGGGGAGAGGCTCCGCAATCCTCATAAGGATTTGTCCGCTCGCTGCCAATTGATTTGATGCGGGTGAAAAGCGTTGCCATTGCCGCATAACCGGCTATCACGCTACCCATGCCGATAAGCACGTCCGGGTTGAGCTCCCTGACTTTTTTTCGTATCGCTTTTGAGCGCTTTATAACCGAGGACGCCTTGCGCGGAATGCTCAAGCCGGAAATATCCGGCAAATCAAGGGGGCAATATTTTACGTTACCGTTCAGGGGATAAAATACCTTTCTGTTATGGATGGTGATAACGCAAACGTCGTTACCGAGAGATGCAAAGTGGTTTGCGAGGCTTGAAGTAACGCGCTCGGCGCCACCCAATTCAAGGCTTCTTACTAAAAAAGTTATTTTCATACTTCGGTGTCTTTGACCTCCGCTTTTTTTGACTGGCTGACAGCGAGCTTGTCACAGCGCTCATTATAGGGGTGGCCGTCATGCCCTTTGACCCAGATAACGGTGTATTTGTGCCGGCTTAAAGCCTCAAGCAGCTTTTCCCAAAGCTCAGGGTTGAGCGCCGGTTTTTTGTCGGATTTCCGCCAGCCGTTGCGCTGCCACTGTACAGCCCAGCCGTTATTTATGCCGTTGGCCACGTATTGGGAGTCTGTATACACAGTGACGTCACAGCTCTCTTTAAGAGCATTGAGCCCCTCAATGACAGCGGTGAGCTCCATGCGGTTGTTGGTGGTGTTCGCGTCTCCGCCGCTGAGCTCAAGCTCATGCTGCTTGTAGCATATTATCGTGCCCCAGCCGCCGGGCCCGGGGTTGCCGGAACAGGCGCCGTCGGTGTAGATTTGAACCTTTTTAAGCTCGTCAGACATAGACAGTTACTCCAAGTTTAAGCTGCAAAATGCAACATATATTTAATTATAATAATGTTACCACAAAAACCCGTTTATTGCAATAAATATTTTACTATAAATCTTTGCAGTTATGGTTGGAGTACACTTTTAATTATTGACACTTTGTGAGCAGTTGTGATATGATTATATTTAAGTTAGCGTAAGCAAATTTACAATTATATATTGTATATTGTAGCAGCGCGAAAAATCAGAGAGGAGGAGCGGTTCGGCAAAAAACGGGGTCATACTTCATTTTTTTGCGTATCGCGGGTGTTTTTATGAAAATCAAAAAGCGTTTGACGACGATTGTTTCCGTCATACTTTCTGTCTCTATTCTTGCATCGCTGCCGGTGGTGTTCGCTTCGGCGGAGGAGCCCAACGCCGGTTTTATGGTGGCGGCGGATATCCACGCGGACGGCGGTGTTGCGGATATAAGCAACAGCAAGCGCGTTGATGACGAGCTGTATTTCCACACTACCATTCAGGGTCAGATGGACGCCGAGTCCATTGCCATTATCAAAGCCATGCTTAAAAGCTTTGAAGAGTCAGATAAGGATATTTTGCTGATAGCGGGGGATCTTACGGACGGTAAAAGATGGTCCCACGACATAGTAGCCGGGCTTTTCGCCCAGACCGAGAGGAACACTGGCAAGCGCATATTCGTCATCGACGGCAACCATGACATTGCCGCGGAGAGCAGCGATTCACGCATAGATTACAGGGAATTCAGGAGTATATACAACGATTTCGGTTACAGCGAGGCTCTCAACAGGGATGAAAACTCCTGTTCATATACCGCGGAGCTGGAGGGTGACTACCGTCTTATGGCCATAGATTCCGACATCTACGGCAAGGACGAGGGCAGGATATACGCCGAAAGATACGCATGGATCACGGAGCAGATAGCTGCAGCTAAAAGGGACGGCAAACATCTTGTGGCCATGATGCACCACAGCCTGCTTCCCCATTTCACCGTTCAGGCTCCAATGATAACCGTGGACGGCGGAGATTATATGTCCTTTGCCTCTTATCTTGCGGACGAGGGCGTCAAATACGTATTCACCGGGCATATCCACGCAAACGATATCACCTCGGCCACTTCAAAGGCAGGCAACACCGTCTATGACGTTCAGACAGGCTCATTGATAACCTCGCCCAATGCGTACCGAGAGGTGGAGCTTGATACAGACGGCGTAAAAATCAGCACAAAATATGTTACCCAAATAGATATAAATGACCTGCCCTCAGGTTACAATCAGGCTCAGCTTGACCTGATCTCAACGGATTTCCCCACGTATTCCCGCAATTTCTTTGAGCTGGGTATGAAGCTCTGGCTCAGGCGGTTCATAGGCTCAGCCCACAAGGTCTCAAGGCTGTTTAAATTTGAAGAGGGTACACCGGAGTACAAGGCTCTTGATTCCGTTATGAGCGTTTTGGGGGACGCGCTGGAGCTTCCGCTGTACGAAAAGGACGCTCAGCCGGGCAAGCTGAACTCCATTGAGGAGATAGCCGCAAAGGCAGGTTACACTCTGCCGGAGAGCGATTATAAATACGCCTATCAGCTCGTGGCGGCCATAATGGGCGGCTTCTTCCGCGGAGATGAGACCATTACAACTGACGATGTGTAGTTTACTCTCCTTTATTCGGTGGTAAGGAGTGGAGTGGCCTACGCCCTTGGCACATGGGCAAAGTCTGCCAACCTGACCTCCGGCGCGGCTAAAGCTGTTTACAAAAGCCATACGGTCAATACGGTGGTGGAGGCTATATTGTCACCGATCGTGGGCGGTATGGCAAGCGATGCCTATTCACCGGCAGACCTGAACGTCACCCTTGAGCCCTACGGAGAAAACAGGACGAACGAAAACTCAGCTCCACTGAGCGTGATAAGCCTGATTTTCAGATTTTTAAAAACCGCTGTAGAATATTTTATTACTCATATAAAAAAATAATTTTGTGAGGCGATACATATGTTAATTTCAACATTGACAGAGGTCATGGGTGTCAGGTTAGGGGATGAAGAAGCTGTCCGTATCATTGCCAACGCGGGCTTTGACGCAGTGGATTTCTCTATGTTTGAACTGCACAATGACGACCACATTCTTAACGGCAACGGTTACAAGGAATATGCTCTCAACCTCAAAAAGCTCGCCGGGGATCTGGGTGTGTTTTTCAATCAGGCACACGCCCCATTCCCGTCAATGAAGAGAAATGACGAGGAATACAACAAAATCACCTTTAAGCATATTGTCCGCGCTATGGAAGTGGCGTCTCTGCTTGGGGTGGGTATAATCGTCGTGCATCCGTCGGATATTTCAAAAGAAAACAATTTTGAAATAAATATTGATTTTTACAACAGACTTATGCCATATGCCCGTGATCTTGGCGTAAGGGTAGCTCTTGAAAATATGTGGGGCTGGAATAATGCGGAAAAGAAAATAGTGCCGAACATCTGCAGTGTGCCGGAGGATTTCAACAGGTATGTCGATGCTCTGGACAGCAGATATTTTACCGCCTGCCTTGATTTAGGCCATTGCGGACTTGTGGGCTGTGAGGCTTCCTCGATGATAAGAGCTATGGGGCACGACAGAATAAAGGCTCTTCACGTTCACGATAACGATGACCTTCACGATCTTCATTATTTCCCGTTTTCATCTGAGCTTGACTGGACGAGGATCACCAAGGCTTTGGCTGATATCGACTACGACGGCATACTTACCTTTGAGGCGGACAATACCCTCAAAAAGATGCCCACGGAGTTTTATCCTGCGGCTATCAAGTATCTGCACGATATCGGCAGACAGCTTGTCAAAATGATCGAAGAAAGCAAAAACTGTAAATAATATTGACACGGAACAGGGGCATACTACAACTGAGATCAAACGAAAAGAGTTGAGGTCAGTTGATAGATAAACCTGACAACAAGGGCAAAAAAATAAAATGCCCCGGAAAGTTGGTCACCCAGCCCATAACTCAGCCGGACAGGCGGCAGAAAAAGACGGGCGTTCCTTTGCCGGATAACGAGAACGTTATCTTCAACAAGGAATGGGTGGACAACGGCAGCAAGCTTTAACCGGACAAAAAAAGACTGCATACGAGCGAAAAACTCATATGCAGTCTTGATTTTTTGCTTTGTTTTAATTATTTAGCAGCTTTGCCGGAGCTCATTTTGTCGCCGTTGAGCAAAAGGTTTGTGATGATGCCGAGGATAAGGGCGCAGGCGATCTCTGTAAGGGTGACCTTGCCGATGTTCAGGGTCATGCCGCCGATGCCGCAGATCAGGATAACAGCTACAACAAAGAGA
>CAMOTT010000133.1 GCA_946626015.1 uncultured Clostridia bacterium
GGCATCGGCCTTTGCCGTACAGAGCATATGTTCTTTGAGGCTGACAGAATTGCCGCTTTCCGTGAGATGATCTGCTCCGATACAGTTGAGGAGAGAGAAGCTGCTCTTGACAAGATCCTTCCCTATCAGCAGGGCGACTTCGAGAAGCTCTACGAGGCTCTTGAAGGCAACCCCGTAACAATCAGATTCCTTGATCCGCCTCTCCACGAGTTTGTTCCCACAGAGGAAGAAGACATCGTCAAGCTTGCATACGCTCAGGGCAAGCCCGTTGAGGATATCAAGGCCATCATCGCCTCCCTCCACGAGTTCAATCCCATGATGGGTCACAGAGGCTGCCGCCTTTCAGTAACCTATCCCGAGATAGCAAAGATGCAGACAAAGGCTGTTATCCGCGCCGCTCTCAACGTCAAGAAGGCTCATCCCGACTGGAACATCGTTCCCGAGATCATGATCCCCCTTGTTGGCGAGGTCAAAGAGTTCAAGTTCGTTAAGAAGATCGTTGTTGAAACCGCTGACGCTGAGATCGCAGCTGCCGGTTCAGACCTCAAGTACGAGGTTGGTACAATGATCGAGATCCCCAGAGCTGCTCTTACAGCTGACGAGATCGCCAAGGAAGCTGATTTCTTCTGCTTTGGCACCAACGATCTTACCCAGATGACCTTCGGCTTCAGCCGTGACGACGCAGGCAAGTTCCTCGGCGCTTACTACGACACCAAGATCTTCGAGAACGATCCCTTCGCAAAGCTCGACCAGATCGGCGTAGGCAAGCTCATGAAGATGGCTGTCCAGATGGGCAAGGCTGAGAAGCCCAATATGCATTGCGGCATCTGCGGCGAGCATGGCGGCGATCCCTCATCCGTTGAGTTCTGCCATAAGATCGGCCTTGACTATGTTTCCTGCTCACCCTTCCGTGTGCCCATCGCCCGCCTTGCAGCGGCTCAGGCAGCGATCGCTGACAAGAAATAATAGCTGATCAGGTTTGATTAAATCAGTATAAATCATCAACTCCCTCTGTCGTTCTCCGGCAGGGGGAGCTTTTCAAGTACGAAGTAAGAGTGAAGAAGGAAGAAGTGAAATGTATTCCATACATCCATATTCGCCTTTTGTTCCTGAAGGAGCAACAAAGCTCATAATCGGTACAACTCCGCCCTGCAGGTTCTGCATTGAGCCAAAAACGCTGTACAAAGGTGACGTTGACTTCTATTACGGCTCAAGGGATAACGGTTTTTGGCGGTTGATAGGCGAGGCAACAGGGGAGAGCTTTGATTATGAGAATACCGACGAAGCGGTGGAACAGCGAAAGGATTTTCTTGAGCGGCACGGTATGGGTATAACAGACGTGGTGTCCCGTTGCGTCCACGGTAACGGAAACTCTGACGACGCCTCCCTGCAGGATATCACGCCAAAGCCCATAGGGCAGTTGTTGTCGGAGCACCTGGCAATTGATACCCTTATCTACACCGGCAGGAGCAATAGCCGCAACTCCGTGATGTACCTGATGAACAGGTTTATAGCGGACAAACATCGCCACAACAATAAGGCGAATGGTCTTGCGGAAAAAATCGTGACGATAGGGGGCAGGGAGTACCCGGTGATCCTCCTGTGCTCCCCCTCGCCCAACGCCCTGCGCAGCGTGAGCAAAGAGACCCGGCTGGAGCAATACAAAAAAGTCTTTGGCAAAAGATAAATTATTCAACTAAAAACCTCCTCTGCGGTATCATATCGCCGAGGAGTTTTTCCGTTATGTTCATGCTCAAAAACTTATTGACGACCATCAACCGCGCTCTTTTTGTCCTTGACAATATGTAGCAAAATGTGTTATGCTTTTTTTGCGACACAAATAAATAAACTCACCTACATTCTTGGCGTGTGTTTTTATCTTGATAAAAATGCAGGCTTCTTTCCTCATACACGTTTTGAATGTAGAGTGAAATTTGTGTCGCAGCAATTGGAGCTATGTGTTTTTTGTGCGTAGCTTCGGCTGCGCATTTTTTAATTTATGGAGGAATATGAAAATGAGAAAAATATGGAAACGAGGATGTTCTGTGTTATTGGCAATAGTTTTGTTAGTCGGCGTAGTTACAGTTGGAGAGTTAAATTATAATGTCTTTGCTGTAGAATCTACAGGTGTGGCAGTTATGGATAATTTTATCAATGATGCCAGATTTACAAACGGAGCTGCATGGGGAGATGTGAGACCAAAGTTATCACCATTTGACGGATGGTCATGTGCCGCCTATTGTGCGGATTTTGCTTATTACTGTTTCGGAAACCAATCTCCAAAAGACGGAACATATTTTACCGGTGCAACCAACATCCGTGCCGGCGATGTACTTGTAGTTGGTAATGGAAGCAACGGTTATGGACATTGGTTTGTTTGTCTTAAAAGAAGCGGTAACAATCTGTATGTCGCTGAAGGCAATTATACAGGTGGAGGTTCAGGCAAAGTCCGAATTGGATGGAATTATAAAATCGCAAATGATTCAACTATTTCTGGTGCGGAATATTCGTTTACCAATGGTTGGCATTTTTTGAGCAGTGAGTCATCAACAATAACTTTGGATTCATGCGGTGGTTCATGTAACATAACATCCACAATAAGAAATTATGGTGCATATTGGAATCTTCCAACGCCGACAAGAAGTGGATATAAATTTGATGGTTGGTATACAAAAAAGGATGGTGCGGGTTATAAGTATACAAATAATACACGATATTGGGGTAAGGGCGAAAGTATAACATTATATGCAAATTGGATTAACGTAAATCCCGGAAAATCAATAATTACAAATTCTTCTAATGAATATTATCTGGGTTCCATTACATTCACTTGGACATTGACAGAAAATACGACACATTACAATATTGTGTTCTATAAAGAAAATTCTTCAGGAGAATATAAATATGTATATAGAGAAAACAAGGTTTCTTCTGGAGTATCCATTGCTTTTAATGGCCCCAGTTCAATAGGAAATTACAGGGTACAGATTCAATCATATAATTCAAATGAGTGGAATTCAGACCATACTGATTATTTGTATACAGCCTCTGATTATTATTACTTCTCCGTGTTTGATAAGATTTTTAACTTGTATTATAATACTAACGGTGGTACTAATTCACCTGCAAATCAAACCGGAAATGGAAATATCACGCTTTCAAATAATATGCCTACAAGGAGCGGCTATACTTTCCTTGGCTGGGCGACAAGCGCAAGCGCAGCAACGGCACAATATCAGCCAGGTTCACAATTTGAGCTGACACATAATACAACCTTATACGCCGTGTGGGCACCTATAACACTGTCCGGCATTTCCATCAAAACCCTGCCCAACAAGAACACCTACACCGTAGGCGAAAGCTTTGACCAGAGCGGGCTTACCCTGACAGCGAAGTATTCAGATAACAGCACACAAACGATAAACAGCGGTTTTACCTGCTCCGGTTACAGCTCAACAACAGCAGGCACAAAGACAATAAACGTTACCTATCAGGGCAAAACGGCAACATTTACAATAACCGTCAATGCCAAACCGGTAACTGTTGAACCTGTTGTTGCTATCCATAATTACACCGCCAACAAGACCGTGGACTACAAGACCACCGTCACATTCTCTGCGGACGTAACCAACCCGGTGTCCGGCGCGAAAATCCACTGGTTCATTGACGGGCAGGATAAGGGCGCAAGCGACACCTATACTGTTAAAAGCGCCAAGGAGAGCTTTACCGTTCAGGCGAAATACATTAAGGACGGCAAGGTGCTGGCTGAATCAGGTGTGGAAAAGGTGAGCGTCAAAACAGGCTTCTTTGCCAAGCTGCTGGCCTTCTTCCGTTCCATCTTCGGCGGCCTGCCGAAGGTGGTACAGGGCTACATGGGCGCGGAGATAATTGAAAAAATAATATAAAAATCACGGCTGCCGCAAACAAAACTGCGGCAGCCATGATTTTCTTCATTATTTATTTTTACTTGGCACGAAACTTCGCTACTTCAGGTCATTGCCCAGATCGCAGGTGTAGGACCATTTTATTTTATCCCCGTTTTTCAGTGTGTACTTGTCACAGCCGTAATTTGGGAACGTTCCGTTTACCGAGTACATCCAGCCGGAGCGCGAGCCGCAATCCTTTTCGTAGAGCTGGTGTATGCCCCTGATGTATTCGCTGTTGTAGCCGGGGGTAAAAACGTATTCGAGCTGAATGCCGGAGGCCTTGCAGAACTCGCATTCGTCCGAGCAAACATAGCTTTGGCAGGCGTATTTAAGGGCGTCGAAAACCGTGCTGCCGATTGGCAGGGAAAGGTTCACTTTCTTTAGTATATATCCGCTTTCCGGGACAAAGGCCTGCTTGCCCTCATTAAGGGCTTCTATGTTATCCAAAAGAATTTTACATTCGATTTCAATTGAGCAGTTTACAGAGGTTGGAGCGACGTAATAGGAGGCTGCCCGTCTTGTTGTGCTTTGGGGCTGTGTAGTGGTGGTAGGTTTGGTTTCGGGCTGTGGGTAGAACCTTGTTGTCCACTGCTTTTTCGTGGTGGCGGGCAAGGTCGTTGAGGTGACAATTGCCGTGGCGGCGCTCCGGGTGGTCGTTTCCATGGTCTCCGGCGGCGCGGCGGTCGCCGTAACAGTGGCGGTCACAGTCTCCGTTGAAGGCTCTGTAACAGCTTCTTCCGGCTCGGTGACAGTGGTATAGCCATCAAACGAAAGGCTCTCTGTGGGCGCGGGCGCGGTATTTTCTATCCGGGTGACCTTAACTCCGCAGCCGGTGAAAAACAGTATCGAGATAAAAAGAAGTATGGATATGGTCTTTTTCATTGGGAGCCCTCCCCGAACAGGCCGTATTTTACGGCTATCCGTTCAAACGTATTCTTTAGATTGGGAATTGAAAACAGCAGCACAAAAAATGTGGTTACTCCGTGGACAATGTTGAATTTAAGCCCGGATGCGTAAACCGCCAGCAGAGAAGCGGCCTTGAAGGAGGAGGTAAAAAATACCGCCGAGCCTGTGTCCACTATGATGCCGTATACCGCGAAGCAGAGAACTCCGCCCACAACGGCCGCAAGGAGCCTGTTGTTGCCGTAATTCTTTTTATAAAATATCAGGCCGCATAGAAACGCCACCAGACCCATCCCGAACATCTGGAAAGGGGTATTTGTGCCTTGCCCGAAGAACATATTTGAAACAAGCATGGAAAGCGCGCCGCAGATGAACCCCACATCCGGGCCGAACACCATGGCCGCAAGTATGACTATGGCGCAGGTGAGCTTGACCTGGGGCAGCATGAACAGGGCGGCTCTGCCCGCCACAGCAAGGGCCACCACGCTGGAGATAGCCACAAGATCCCGGGTGTGGAGCTTTCTGTGCTCCAAAGAGATGAAAAACGCCGCCAGAGCCGAACAAAGGATCAAAAGGCTGGAAACGTAGTATTGCTTGCCCTTTATCAGAAACAGGCAGGCGAATATTATAACAGGGATAAGAATGGTTATTATCAAAATCGAAGCTATTTTTTTAAGCATTTTATAACGTCCTCGCAGGTCACGGCGGTGCGGATAAATCCTCTTGA
>CAMOTT010000134.1 GCA_946626015.1 uncultured Clostridia bacterium
TTTCTCAGCAAACTCGCTGACAGGATCCATATAGTTGTAGCTTGTTGCGAAGATGATGTCGCAGTCAGCGTCAACGAGTTCCTGAAGAGCCTGCTTTGTAGCCTTGACATCGGTATCGGCGATACTGTCTTTGATGACATAATTGTCCTCTGTGAGGCCGAGATTCTTTACCATTTCCATAAATCCCTTGTGATGCGCATACGTGTAGCCTGAGGTATCCTGCGTACTGGTGATGTGGATAATACCTATCTTGATGTCCTTGGCGTCAGCTTTCGGGGCATCTGTGGGTTTTGTTTCCTTGCCCTCATTGCCGCCGCAGGCTGCCAGCACAAAGAGCATTGAAACAGACAAGATAAGCGCGAGAACTTTGACGATCTTTTTCATTTTTCTTCCTCCAAAACTTTTTTAAAATTTTATGTTAACGGAAAACTCCGTTGACAACTGCATCAGAATATTTCATCGGTTCCGAAAATATAATAGTCGATGCCGCTTACAAGCTGCTCATATGTGTAATCCTTGTCAGCGGGGAGCTTTTGCTCAAAGAATGAATCCTTGATCTCAACTGAGAAAATATCATAACCCTCATCGGACTTGAACTTTTCAATATAAGAGTTGACTGCTTTTACCACGGCGTCTCCGCAGGCCTTTTCGTTGAGCTTGCTGATGCCGACTACGCCCTCCTTGATGCCGCCCAGGTACGGAGCTGTGGAGAAACTGCCGTTGATAATATCTCCAAGAACCTTTTTATAATATACGTTCCAGTTCCAGACAGGGGAGAACATAAAATAATTTTCTGCCGTGGAGGTCATATCTGTGCCAAAACCCAGGGAGAAGACCTTGCTCTCGGCTGCGGTGTTGGGGGTAATGCTCGTCCCGGCATATTGAGCGATGACGTCGCACTTTGATTTTGTGATGGCATATTTTGCGTTGTTTGCCTCTGTGCCAAGATCAAACCAATATTTGTCCGTTTCCGCAACATATATATAAGGTTTAACATTGGGGTTGGAAACAATTATTCCTCTGACAAACCCGTTTACACTTAAAGTGACCTCGCTGTCCGTTTTACCTGCGGGGGCAATAAAGCATACGGAATTGGCTTTTGATTTGGTTCCGGCCGCGATACCGGCAAGGAATTCGGCTTCGTACATCTTGGCAAAGAATGAGCCGAAATTTTTATCGTTGTGCTTTGTTGATGCGTAACAAAGGAACTTAACATCGGGGTATTCGGCCGCAAGTTTTTCACAGGCGTCCTGATCCTCCTGAGAAAGGGCGAATATCACGTTGCAGCCCTCTTTCAGCGCCTCTCGCATAACAGCCTCCGGGGTCTTGCCATCAGACCCCTTGATGCTCTTTGAAATGATCTGTTTAGTATCTATGGATAACTCTTTGGCTGCGGCTTCAATGCCGTCACGGTGATAAGCGTCAAATATCTTGTCATTGGCCGGCTGATAGTTGTAGATCATACCGATTTTGATATTCTCTTTGGCTACGCCTTTTTTGCCGATACCGGGAGCCTTGCCCGGGGTTTTGCCGCAGGAAACAAAAGAGAATAAAACCGAGAGAATAATCAGCACAGAGAGCGCTCTGAAAACTTTTGATTTCATCGTATAAATCAAATCCTTTCCGTCAAGTTATGTGTCAAAATATCGGTCTGCCGTTTTCGATCCCCTTGATAATTGCAAGAGATTCCACGCGAACACCGTCGCTGCGGAGCTGTGCGCCGCCGTTCTGGAAGCCTTTTTCAACGACTATACCGACGCCCTCAAGGGTAGCGCCTGCCTGCTCAACGATATTGATGAGACCGCGGACAGCCTCGCCGTTTGCAAGAAAGTCGTCAATTATGAGCACATGATCCTCCGGTCCGAGATAATCCTTGGAAACAAAAACCTCAAAGGATTTATTTTTAGTAAAGGAAAAAATGCTGGTGGAGTAGGTATTTGCTCCCACGTTTTTGTTCTGACCCTTTTTAGCAAAAAGCACAGGCACAGAGAAATACTGCGCGGTAACGCAGGCTATCCCTATGCCCGAAGCCTCTATTGTCAATATTTTGTTTATTTTTCCCTGTTTATCTGAAAAACGGCTGCAAAACTCCTTGCCGATCTTATTGAGCAAATCGACATCTATCATATGATTAAGAAACATGTCAACCTTAATAACATCCGGGGGGATAAATGTTGCATTTTCCTCAATACATTTTTTAAGATATTCCATTTCTTTATACCTCTGATCTCAATAATGAAAAATACGTTTTCATTATAAGATAAAAAGCGCATAAAAGCAAGTAATTTTTACAAATTTTATTATTTTGTAAAAGTAGAAAAAACGGAACACCTTGTTCTATGACTTGTCGGCAGATACAACATATTGTGAATTTACAAATCCATCGGTACCCTCCACGTTTATTTTGCACCAGAGCCCGTCGTCCCCGGTCAACAGCACCCTGCATCCGTTTGTCAGCCGCATTATTATTCGGGAGTTTGTGTCCGGCTTGCTGCGCACGTTGAGGAAACCGCCTTTTATCATTATTTTTGAATAGCGGTATGGATTATCCGGGTCAAATTTGAGCTTAAAAATATTACATATTCCGCGCGCCAGGGCTGTACCGATGGCTCTTGTGTTCTCCTTTATCCATTCTGTGTCGTTATCGTTGTCCCTGTAAGCGGTGTTTATATGCACACAGGCCGCTTTTGAGCGGATAAGCTCTTTAAGGTCGCTCACCGGTTTACAGATCACAAGCTCCGGGTAGGGGTAAAGTGACTTTATTTCATCATATATGTTTTTGGCGCATATCAGCCCCTGCCTGCTGCCGGAGCGGTAATAAATATCGCTGCCCCGCAGTTTGCAGGCAGAGCTTTCGGGGGTTTCCGAGGAATTTAGAGAAACGATAAGGTCAAAGCGGCCTTTGTTTGCAGTGTCGATTATTTTCGCTATCCCCATACCCGGGGGATTGATAACATACGATATACCATTATATATAAGGTGGGGGATAGTCTCCTCCGCCAGCTTTCTCAAATACTTTTGTTCGTTTGTTCCGTCTGTAAAATATTTCTTCTCATTCTCGGGAACGGCTAAATATATTCTCGGCATACTTCATCTCCTATGACCCTTTTTATTATGTTTATGACCGAAGAAAAATACTTATACTTGCAAAACCGAGGAAAAAATGGTAGTATTATAAATATAATAAATCAGAGGAGGAGATCTTCATGGGCTTTTCTCAAACCGATAAACCGCTTGAAAATGACATAAAAATCATTATGAAGACCACAAAGGGGGATATCAGCATACGTATGTTCCCCCGGCAGGCGCCCAAAACCGTTGAAAATTTCATCACACACGCCAAAGAGGGTTATTATGACGGAATAATTTTTCACAGAGTAATAAATGACTTTATGATCCAGGGCGGAGACCCCACCGGAACCGGAAGAGGCGGAGAGAGCATCTGGGGCAGACCCTTTGCGGATGAGTTTTCACCTGAACTCAAAAATATCAGAGGCGCGCTTTCCATGGCCAACGCAGGCCCCAACACCAACGGCAGCCAGTTCTTTATTGTGCAGACGGAAGCAACTCCCTGGCTCGACGGCAGACACACGGTTTTCGGCCAGGTTTATGACGGTATGGATGTTGTTGACAGCATCGCCGCAGTCAGAGTTGACCTGCTGGACAAACCCTTTGAGGATATAAAGATCATCGGAATAGACGTATTCAACGCATAAACGCATAACGGAGGAATAAATAATGAAAAAAGTATTGTCAATATTTCTTTTACTTGCAGTTGTTCTGACCGTAGGTGCCTGCGGCATAATCAAACCTTCACCGGAAAAAGCGCTTTTGGGCAAATGGGATTATTCCACTTCTCTGGGTACCGCAAACGTCACTTTCGGCTCTATCGAGTTTAAAGAAGGCGGCGTTATGTCTGCTCAGCTTATAGGCCTGATAAACGTTGACGGCAACTACGTCATCACCGAGCAGGAGGACAGCGGGAGCCTCCTCAGTATAACTTACACAGCCCTTGGTATTTCATACACCGTAGAATATAATTATACCGTTTCCGACACAGCTCTCCAGCTGACTCCGACAAAGGCAAACGGCATAACGCTCAACTATACAAAGGCCGCAGAGACCGAAAATACTCAGACCAAATAACACTCAGACCTCAAAGATCAAAATCCTGCATTCGGAGCAATGTAAAAACCGTATGCAGGATTTATATATTACAGTTTTATGGTGATAAATTATGGATTTTAAAGAAAACGGATTTATGTACGGTCTGGCCATTATAGTTGTTTTGTTTGTTATCGGTCAGTCCCTGTTCTTTATGATAAGAGCCGTGCGGCACGGTAAAAAGATCGGAATTTCCGTTAAAACGATGAAGAATGTCATCGTGTCCAGCGCTTTATTTACAATAGCTCCGGCAATTGCCATCCTTGCAACTGTGGTGACCCTTGCCGGCACGCTGGGCATCGTGCTTCCCTGGATAAGGCTCACCGTTGTCGGCAACCTTCAATACGAAGTCACTGCGGCTCAAGCCGCGCTTGAATCCTTCAAAGACGGAAAATCCATTGCGGTATTCGGGCAAAACATCTCAGATCCGAGGATTTTTTCCGCTGTTGCCTGGGTGATGACTGTCGGCATAATATTCGGGCTTATCCTGCTGCCCCTGGTGCTTAAAAAGCTGCAGAACAAAATAGGAAAGTTCCGCAGTGAAACAAACGATTCAAAATTCGGAGATATAATTTCCGCCGCCACGTTCATAGGCCTTGTTTCGGCTTTTATCGGCAACGCCGTAGCCGGAAAGGCAACCACTATCAAGCGAAACGGCGTAATTGAACCTGTCAGCATGGGCGCCGGAATTATGTCCATCGCGGTATTGTTGACATCCATTGCGGTCGTGGTAGTGCTTCAGCTGCTTTGCAAAAAATTCAAATGGGAAAAATTTGAGGTTTTTGTATTGCCTATAGGAATGTTTTCAGGCATGGCGATGGCGATACTCCTGTTCAACGTGCTGCCCGAGAGTATTTCAATGTTGGAATGGAGGCCTGTTGTATGAAAAAAGACAAAGCTAAAACATATATAGACTCCACGCACACCTGGGGCAGGATCTTCTCGGTTTCCGCCGTATGCGTGCTGCTGATAGTTCCCATCGCTATTTGTCTGAAATACAACGCCTGGCCTTCGTTTAATCAGGTATTGAAGGGGCTTCTTAAGGTTATACCCATATTTTGGACAACGCAGATACTTGAGATCCTTGTATATTCTCCCATGCTGGGTACCGGAGCTACCTATCTTTCGTTTGTGACGGGAAATGTTACGAACCTCAAGCTTCCCTGTGTGCTCAACGCCCGTGAGACAGCAAAAACAAGCCCCAATACAGACGAGGACGAGGTGGTTTCTACCATAGCCACTGCCACATCTTCAATAATAACCACGGTCATCCTTGCGGTGGGCGTTATTGCCCTTTCTCCGATACTTCCCAAAATAACTGCGGAGACCTCGTTTTTTGCTCCGGCCTTTAAGCAGGTGCTCCCGGCACTTTTCGGCGCTTTGGCC
>CAMOTT010000135.1 GCA_946626015.1 uncultured Clostridia bacterium
AAGGCGAAACTGAGGGATTGTCAACAAAAAATGCGCCTCTTGGTTGGTCAAGATGCCGTTTTTCAATTAGCAACCCCTTCGAGCGTTTTGCGAAAGGTTCTCGGGCGGTCATGCCGACCCCTGCGCAAAAGATCCGACTATATGGTGCCTTTGCAAAAATTATTTTCGCAGGCTGACAGACGCAAAAATACCCCGGGGAGCCGAGGCTCTCCGGGGTACCTGTCAGTTAATGTACGTTTTTACAAAACCGAAAGAATTAGTCTTCCTTCTTCTTTGTGCAAACAACTGCTGCAGCTGCTACTGAAAGAACTGCGAAAACAGCGATAGCGGAAGCTGAACCGGTCTTGGGGTTAGCGTCTGTGGAAGCTGCATTGTCAGCTGCTTTGTCAGCTGCCTTGTCGCTCTCTGCTGCGCCCTTAACAAGGTCGATAACATCCTGTACGAAATCTTGATCGCTTGCATCCCAGCCAAGGCGAGCTGCGATGTCGAGCTGCTGGTTAACTGCTGTGGGAATATAGTCTGTAAAGACCTTTACGAACTCATTCCAGTTGTCGGGATAGAGAGAAGAACTCTGAACGAGCTTCTGACGAGCTGTGATAGCGTCAACATCCTCAGCATATCTGGAGATAACTTCTGCATATGCCCATGCAAGATCAGCATCCTTTAAACCACTAGTTCTGACACTATTGAGCGCCTCAATAAGAGTAGGAGTGGTTTCTTCGGGCTTTGCAGCGACTGTTACTATAATTTCTTTGGAAAGGCCCTTATAAGTAATTGTAACTTTCTGCTCACCGGCCTTATACTTATCATAGCCTGTGAAGCCTATGCCAGAATTAGGACCGTAGGTAACGTCTGTCTGTTTTCCGTCTTTGTCTGTGTAAGTAATCTTAAGGCCTGCAAGATTGAGATCCTGACCATACTCAAAGCCCTTCTTAGCAGGATCCTGAGCAATTGCAAGAGCTTCCAGATTCGGCTTTGCGTTAACTGTTACATTGAAAGATACCGTAACCTTGTCAGTACCATCATCATAAGTAACCGTAACCTTTGTTGTGCCTTTTGCTACCTCTGCGGGATTTGGTGTGAATTTGCTTGCTGTTTCAGCGCTATAGGTGGCTTTCTTATCTTCACCGTACTTGATGACTAAACCTGCAAGGTTAACTGTTTCACCCTCGACGTAATCTGTCTTTGAGGGTTTAGTGTCGATTGTTCCAGTGATGTTCTCTGCGAAAGCCATAGTGCTCATGGACACTACGAACAACGCTGCAAGAAGAACTGCGAGAATCTTTTTCATGTTTTTTTCCTCCTAAAATTTTTGTGGAGTCCTCTCCATGGATAAGTTAGCATTTGTATTATAACATTATTGTAAATAAAGTCAACAGGTTTTTCGGAAAATTTCCATACTTTATACATTCTGTTTAAATTCAACTGCTTTTATTGTGAAAAAGCACGATTAAAATGGCCGTTTTTTATCATTTCCGATACTTTCAACAGTGTTTTCACACCTTTCCACCGAGTTTTCCACAGCAAAAATAACAAATTGTAGAAAAGTGTAACAAAACCGTAACAAATAATTTCAGGGCGTTTTTTGCCCCGCAAAGTAATGCGGGCGGTCATGCCCGCCCATACATAGGGGAGACTTTGGCTTTGCTGTGTTTTAATCGTGCGCCGTAGGGAACACCGCCCTCGGTGTTCCTATGTAAAAAACCGTACTCGCCCAAAATGAACGCCGGGGCGGCGTTCACTACACAATAAAATAACAACCCGTGCCGATCATTTATAAAAACTTTGATGAATCTTTGTAGGGGAGGGCTTCTATGCCCTCCCTCTTTTTCAATCCGGGAAGCTAACGAGATGGACGGTGTGGAAACCGTCCCCTGCAAACGGGCATATTCTCAGTCTCGCTATGCTCGACAGCTCTCCCATAGGTAGAGCCGAGATTCGGATAAAGCTAATATATTTCTTGCCTCGCCCTTTTGGGTGCGGATTGCCGGGGGGAGATCTCTGCCAAAGGCAAGACGGAGGGAGTAAATGAGTCTGCCCATAATAATTAAGGTTTTAACAAAACATTGACAATTACATTATAAAGTGTTATCATACCCTGAGAAATAGATAATGGGAGGATATCGGTTTATGCACATTGTAAGAGATTCAGGGCTGGCCGACAGTGAGATCTTATCACTGCTCAAGGAGTCGGTAAAGGATCGCAAACTCAAGAAAATTTTGCTCCTCCCTCCCGACTACACAAGGATGTATTCCGGGGCGGGCAAGATCGTGGCAATGTATTATGATATGCTCAGCGACGTCTGCGATATCGACATTATGCCCACGCTGGGCACCCACGAGCCTATGACCCGGGAGGAATGTCTGGCTTTCTTCGGCGAAAAGGTGCCTTTTGAAAAGCTCATCGTGCACAACTGGCGCAGGGACGTTGTAAAGATCGGCGAGGTTCCCGGTGAGTTCGTCTCGGAGGTCTCCGAAGGGCTGGTCAGGGACAAGATCGACGTGGAGGTCAACAAACGGCTGCTGGACAAGTCCTATGACCTTATAATCTCCATCGGTCAGGTGGTGCCCCACGAGGTCGTGGGCATGGCCAACTACTCAAAGAATATTTTTGTGGGCTGCGGCGGCAGCAGCATGATAAGCTCCTCCCATATGCTTGGGGCGTTTTACGGGCTGGAGCGCATAATGGGCAAGGATTTTTCCCCCGTGCGCAAGGTGTTTGACTACGCGCAGGAGAATTTCCTCAAGGATCTGCCCCTGCTGTACGTGCTCACCGTCACCACCAACAAAGGGGACGACACGTTCATCCACGGCCTTTATATCGGCTCCACGCGCAGGGAGTTTGAGCTGGCCGTGGCGGACAGCCAGAAAAGGAACCTCATCTATGTAAAAGAACCCCTTAAAAAAGTTGTTGTGAACCTTGACCCAAGGGAGTTCAAGAGCACCTGGCTGGGCAACAAGGCGGTTTACAGGACAAGGCTTGCCATTGCCGACGGCGGCGAGCTTATAGTGCTTGCCCCGGGAGTCAGAAAGTTCGGCGAGGACGAGGACAACGACAGGCTCATCCGCAAATACGGCTACGTGGGCAGGGAAAAAGTGCTGGAGCTTGTCAATGAAAACGACGATCTCAAGGCCAATCTTTCCGTTGCCGCCCACCTTATCCACGGCTCCTCCGACGGCCGTTTCAACATCACCTACGCCACGGAGCTGCTCACCGAGGAGGAGGTCAGGGGCGCGAATTTCGACTATATGCCCTACGCCGAGGCGGTAAAACGCTACGACCCTGCCAAACTCAAGGAGGGGTACAACACCCTTGAGGACGGGGAAGAGATATATTACATCAGCAACCCGGCGCTGGGTTTGTGGAGCGTGTTATAGTGTGAAACACACTATAACGATCATATCGCCCGCTCGGTTTGCAGCGTTGCGGCAACGAGCGATGGCTATTATCACCATTAACGCCTGTCAGGGCAAAGCAGGATAAAGGTGATTTTTAATAAACTGTTTTTTGCCCGAAAGGCTATGGTTATCAATATGGAAAAATATATCGATCTGCATACACATTCCGTAAAATCGGACGGCTCTATGGAGCCGGAGGACGTAGTCCGGGAGGCAAAAAAGGCCGGACTGGCCGCCATCGCTCTCTCTGACCATGACAACGTGGAGGGTGTGGCCCGGGCAATGGCGGAGGGGGAAAAGATCGGCGTGGAGGTAGTCCCTGCCATCGAGCTTTCCGCCGTTTCAAAGACGGAGACCCACATTTTGGGCTACTATATCGACATAAACAACAAAAACCTGCTGGAAACTCTGGACAACGTCAAAGCTGTCCGGGAAAGGCGGCAGGAGGAGACCTGCGAAAAGCTCAGGGAGCTGGGCTTTGATGTGACCATGGAGGAGGCAAGGGAGCTGGCAGGCAGCACAATACTCTGCCGGGCGCACTTTGCAAGGCTTATGGTCAACAAAAACCAGGTGGGCTCGGTCAAGGAGGCCTTTGACAAGTACCTGAGCAACGGCCGCCCCGCCTATTCCTCCATTCAGGCGCTCAGCGACGTGGAGGCGGTGGAGCTTATCAAGAACGCCGGAGGGCTTTCATTTGTTGCCCACCTCAACCAGACCCGCCGGGATGACGACGATCTGAGGGAATTCCTCTCCGGGTTAAAGGAGAAGGGTCTTGACGGCGTTGAGGGCTATTACACCGAGTACACCGAGGATATGCACAGGCGCTATATGGCGCTGGCAAAGGAGCTCGGCCTGCAAATAAGCGGCGGCACGGATTTCCACGGAGCCATGAAGCCCCACATCTCCATAGGCAGAGGTCTGGGCGAGCTGCGTATACCTTATTCGGTTTTAGAAAATATTAAATCATACAGAGCTAAGAAAGGGTTGACTGACTAATGAAAAAAAGCGACATCGGACTTATCGGACTTGCCGTTATGGGCGAAAATCTGGTAATCAACATGGAGAGCAAAGGCTTTACCGTCTCGGTTTTCAACCGCACCACAGAGAAGGTCAAAAACTTTGTGGAGGGCAGAGCCAAGGGCAAGAACATCGTTGGCACATACTCCCTTGAGGAGCTTGTGGAAAGCCTTGAAAAGCCCAGAAAGATCATGATGATGATCAAGGCCGGGCAGGCCGTTGACTCAATGATCGAGGCGCTCATCCCCCTGCTTGAGGAGGGTGACATCATCATCGACGGCGGCAATTCACACTTCCCGGACACTATCCGCCGCACCGCTTACGTTGAGAGCAAAGGTCTGCTCTACATCGGCACCGGCGTTTCCGGCGGCGAAGAGGGCGCACTGAACGGCCCCAGCCTTATGCCCGGCGGTTCACCTGCCGCGTGGGAGGCGGTCAAGCCCATCCTGCAGGCTATCTGCGCAAAGGTTGAGGGCGGCCTGCCCTGCTGTGACTGGGTGGGCGAAAACGGCGCAGGTCACTTCGTAAAGATGGTGCACAACGGCATCGAGTACGGCGATATGCAGCTCATCTGCGAAGCTTATCAGCTGATGAGAGATTACCTCGGCATGAGCGACGACGAGATGCACGAGGTATTTGCCGAGTGGAACACCACGGAGCTGGACAGCTACCTTATTGAGATCACCAGCGACATATTGGCGCACAAGGATACGGACGGCTCTCCCCTTGTGGAGAAGATTCTCGACACCGCCGGCCAGAAGGGCACAGGCAAATGGACAGGCATTGCAGCCCTTGACGAGGGCGTGCCCCTTACCCTTATCGGCGAAGCTGTGTTCTCACGCTGTCTGAGCGCGATAAAAGAGGAAAGAGTGGCGGCCTCAAAGATCCTTAACGGCCCCAAGCCCGAATTTGCCGGAGATAAAGCGGCCTTCCTGGAGGATCTTAAGAACGCCCTGTTCGCCTCAAAGATCGTTTCCTACGCTCAGGGCTACACCCTTATGCGCGCCGCGGCCAAGAACTACGGCTGGAACCTTAACTACGGCGGCATTGCCCTGATGTGGAGAGGCGGCTGCATCATCCGCAGCGTGTTCC
>CAMOTT010000136.1 GCA_946626015.1 uncultured Clostridia bacterium
CTTTAAGCCGGCGGATGACAAGATAGTGGATATTTCCATATACGACGCTCTGCTGGGAGACATATCCTTTGTGGATGCCGGGGATTACGAATTCTTCCCCGGGGACGTGAGAGGATATGAGCTTGACGAAGAGACCACGGCGGAGCAGATGAGCGGAGAAACTCTCAGCGCCGGGGCGGAAACTACCGCCGTACAGGCAACGGAAGCAACCTCCGTAACAGCTGCGACCACGCAGGTGACTGCCACGATTGTTGCCGAAAAGGCTACGATCACGGCTGCCACCTCAGCGACTACGGCAAAACCCGAAACAACCAAACCCGCAACAACTAAATCCGCAACCACAAAACCAACCACTACCAAGCCGACCACCACAAAGTTATCGTCCGTTACCAGTACATCCGCTGTTACCAATGAAGAGAAAACTGACTCCGCGAATAAAGCGCCGGAGCTTGATGTTACCTTTGTTTTTTCCGCCAAGGGTTACGGCCACGGCGTGGGGATGAGCCAGGATGGAGCCATTGCCTACGCAAAGAACGGCTGGTCATACGATCAGATCCTGCTTCATTACTACCATGGCAGCGGCATATCCATAGCCTCTGACGGGGTGTTGAGCATACCCTTGACCGTCACCTATGATCTGCGGATCATTCCTGTCAGGGAGTATCTGGTGAGGGTTGCCCTTGCCGAGATAGGGTTCCCGAAGAGCGGTGTGCCGGATGAGGCCTTCAAGGCTCAGGTGGTGGCGATATACACCTACGCCAAGGATAAAAATTTTGTCCTTAAAAAAGACACTCACGCATATCTTTCGGATGAAAAATACGCTAAATACATAAAATCCCAAGCGGAGGAAGCTTACATTTACGACCTTGTCGAAAGCGTTTTGGGCAAATATGTTGCCTATAACGGCAAGGCGGCGTTTACACCGTATTTCGCGAATTCCGCAGGGCTCACAGCGGCTACTGACACCGTATGGGGCGGCACCCCCGGCAGATATCCTTATCTTTCCGGCGGCAGAAGGAGCATAGAAAGCCCGGTGACAAGCAAGCTGGAGATCTCCGCCGAAGATTTTAAGGCTAAGGTGGAGGATTATAACGTACATCACCCTGAAACAGCCATAACCCTCGGCAAGGATCCCGCGACATGGATCAATATCATCGAAAAGGACAGCGGCGGATATGTTACCAAGATCCGCGTGGGCAACAAAGAATTCCGGGGGAGCACCTTCCGTTCCGATATTATGCAGTATTCAATAAAGTCGCACTGCTTTACAGTATCGTTAGCCTGATAGTTCTCAAGTTGGGGCTGTCGCATTTAGCGAATAACAAAAATAAATAAAGGGAAAGAGTTTCTCTTCCGAAAATTTTTCGGAAAAGAAGCTCTTTTTACTTGCATATATATTCAAAATGTTTGTTATGACAGTAAAAATTATTTTTTTTACCGTTTTTTCGCCCTACGGAGTATCTGCATACGCCTGTCGGACGAAGAAAACGGTGTCTTCATCTAAATGCGACAACCCCTTTCTTTTAATTTTTTAATACAAATAAAATAATAGGGTTGAATTTTTTATGGCGATTTGGTAAAATAATTTTTAGAAACAATTATTATCCAATAATGTTTCGTATATTTTTACGGAGGATGATTTAAAATGAAAAAGCATCTCAAGAAAATCGTTTCCCTGACTTTGACGCTGATTCTTGCTTGCTCTCTCGGCGCTGTTGCTTTTGCGAGAGAGGCTCCCGCGAGCGGCACGTTCAAGATGATGAACTTCAATGTTGCGGGCCTGCCCGATTACAACATGCTCTTCGGTCAGAAGGGTCGTGACGTTGGCGGCGCACAGACGATCATCGGCGGAAAAATCACAGACGTGAACGCTGAGATGGTAATGGTTCAGGAGGACTTCAATTACCACGCAAAGCTTGAATCCGCTATCACAGGTTACAAGTACACAACGAAGCATTCAGGCGGTATCCCTGTAGGCGACGGCTTGAACGCATTCTCAAAGTACCCCATCTACAATGTGGAGAGATACGAGTGGAGAACCCGTGCCGGCGTTATGGATGACGGTTCCGACGAACTCACCCCCAAGGGCATCCTGCACTGTGTCGCTGAGATCTCTGAAAATGTCTATATAGACCTTTACGATATCCATGCCGACGCTTACGGCGGAGCGGCTTCCATCGCTGCGCGCAAGGATAACTTCAAGCAGGTCGCAGAGCTTATCAATGGCAGAAAGATCGATCGTCCCGTTATCGTTACAGGCGACTTCAACGCCATGATCGAGGGCAGCGGCAACGACGGACTTTCCGAGTCCCTCATCGACGGCTGCGGCCTCAAGGATGCCTGGGTAGAGCTTTACAATAACGGCAACTACAACGATTTCAGCACATACATCAACCAGTACGGCAACAGCTGGGACGCAAAGTACGGCGTATGGGATTCCATTGAGCGTTTCCTTTATAAGGACGGCGGCGGAATTAAATTGGACGTCACTTCATACAAGCTTGAGAAGTACGAGGATGAGACTCTTGGCGAGCTTTCCGATCACTGCGCGGCTATAGCTACGTTTGAGTACACCGAGATCGCTCCCGCAAGCAACATCGGCGATGAGCTTTACAAAGAGGTTCCCAATTACTTCCTCAGCTTTGTAAGAAAGGTTTACAACTTCATGCACGCTCTTAACAGAATAATCGCAAACTGGAGCGATGTCGTTGCTTTCCTTAAGGGTGGCCCCGGCCAGGTTTTATAATCCCTTGATCATTATAATTACAAATTAAATAGTCAGATACCTGATCGTGAGAGCGGTCAGGTATCTTTTTTATATCCGGCAACTGTGACGGAAATTAAAAAATTTTTTTAAATCATCTTGACAAAGGGCAAATAACATGATAACATATGAACAACAATTCATATGAAAGGATGTGCAAATATGAGTGAAGAGAAAATTCAGGAATGCAAGTGTGAACACGATCACATTGGTTTTGTTGATATGGTAAAGCATGATATGCCGGCAGATGAGCATTTGTATGATCTGGCGGATCTTTTCAAGGTGTTTGGCGACACTACAAGGATAAAAATACTGTACGTTCTTTTTGAGTCCGATATGTGCGTGTGCGATATTGCCGATTCTCTTGGCATGACGCAATCCGCCATATCACATCAGCTTAAGGTGCTCAAGCAGAGCAAGTTGATAAGCAACAGGCGGGACGGAAAGAGTATAATATATTATCTTGCGGATGACCATGTGCGCACCATAATCGGTATGGGCATGGATCACATATTGGAATGATCAACGCTTTCAAATAAAAAGCTGAAAGGGGATTTAAATTATGAAAAAGGTATTTAAAGTAGAGGGTCTTGACTGCGCAAACTGCGCGGCAAAAATGGAGGAAAAAATCAACAAGCTTGATGGCGTCAAGTCAGCGTCAGTGAGCTTTGTCATGCAGAAAATAACGATAGAGACCGTTGATGACAACATGGACGAAATAATGAAACAGGTGGTTAAGATCTGCAGAAAGATCGAGCCCGATTTTGAACTTTGCTGAATATAAATAAAAGCGTTCCGGGGTGATTGACCGTGTCAAAGAAGCAAAAAAAGAATTTGATAAGGATAATCGTAAGCGCCGCGCTGCTTGTCTGCCTGATGATCGCGGATAAACTTGCAGACGGGGTAAACGGTTATATTAAGCTCGGTCTTTTTCTTGCTGTCTATCTGCTGATAGGCTGCGATGTGCTTTCCTCCGCAGCAAGGAACATCATAAGAGGCCAGGTGTTCGATGAGAATTTTCTTATGACCATAGCCACTGTAGGCGCTATGTTTACCGGGGAGTACCCGGAGGGCGTCGCCGTCATGCTGTTCTATCAGGTGGGCGAGTGGTTCCAGAAATACGCCGTGGGCAAGAGCAGAAAATCCATAACCGAGCTTATGGATATAAGACCGGACTACGCAAATGTTATAAGAGACGGCGCTGTTGTTACCGTCAGCCCGGAGGAGGTGGAGCCCGGGGAGACGATATCCATAGCTCCCGGGGAAAAGATCCCCCTTGACTGTGTTATTACACAGGGCAGCACAACGGTGAATTGCTCCGCCCTTACAGGGGAATCCCTGCCAAGATCGGCAACGGTGGGGGAGGAGCTGATAAGCGGCTCCATAAACCTGAGCGGACTCGTCAGGGCTGAGGTGAAATGTGAGTTTGCCCAGTCAACGGTTTCAAAAATTCTGGATATGGTGGAAAATTCCGCCGCCAAAAAAGCAAAGTCCGAGGCCTTCATCACAAGGTTTGCCCGTTATTATACCCCTGCCGTCGTTGCTTCGGCGGTTCTGTTGGCTGTTATCGCTCCGCTTTTCTTTAACGGAGTGTGGTCGGAGTGGATACACAGGGCGCTTATCTTCCTTGTGGTTTCCTGTCCCTGCGCGCTGGTCATATCGGTTCCGCTGTCCTTTTTCGGCGGCATAGGCGGCGCCTCCAGACACGGTATTCTTGTAAAAGGCGCGAACTATCTCGAGGCCTTGTCAAAGGTCAGCACAGTGGTTTTTGACAAGACAGGTACCCTTACAAAGGGCGTGTTTTACGTTACGGCGGTACATCCCGAAAAGATCTCCGATAAAGATCTGCTGAAGTTTGCCGCCTACGCGGAGAGCTATTCAAAGCACCCCATAGCGGAGTCCATCAAAAGGGAATACGGCAAAGAGATTGATGCAAACAGGATAAAAGCGATAGAAGAGCTCCCCGGTATGGGCGTTAAAGCCGAATTGGGGGAGGTCACGATCCACGTGGGCAACACTAAGCTTATGGACAGCATAGGTTCAGACTGGCACGAATGCCACCACAACGGTACGGTGGGACATATTGCCGTAAACGGAGAGTATATGGGTCATATAGCTATATCGGACGTTGTAAAAGAGGATTCCGAAGCTTGTGTAAAGGCGATAAAAAAACTTGGAGTTGAAAAAACCGTCATCCTTACAGGCGATTCTCAAAAAGTTGCCAACGCTGTAGGAAAAGAGCTTGCGATAGACGAAGTTTATTCCCAGCTCATGCCCGGGGATAAGGTTGAAATAGTTGAACGCCTGCTGAATGAAAAAAACAAAAACAGCAGCCTTGTGTTTGTGGGGGACGGAATAAACGACGCCCCGGTTATAAGCAGAGCCGATGTGGGCATGGCAATGGGAGCCTTGGGCTCTGACGCGGCGATAGAGTCGGCGGATATCGTACTGATGGACGACAAGCCGTCAAAGCTTGCCACGGCAATAAGAATTTCCAAGAAAACAATGGGCATAGTAAGGCAGAACATTGTTTTTGCCCTTGCTGTCAAGGCCCTTGTGCTGATACTGGGCGCTTTGGGCATAGCCGGTATGTGGCTGGCGGTGTTTGCGGATGTCGGCGTGTCCGTGATCGCCATTCTCAACGCCATGAGAGCGATGAAAATAAAAAATGCGGATCTTTAAATATGCCACGGAAAGAAAGGTGGGTATATGAAGAAAAAATTTATTCTTTGTTCTCAGTG
>CAMOTT010000137.1 GCA_946626015.1 uncultured Clostridia bacterium
TGCCTGCGGGAGCAGAGATAACGACCTTCTTAGCGCCTGCGTTGATGTGAGCCATTGACTTCTCCTTTGAGCAGTAGAAACCTGTGCACTCAAGAACAACGTCCACGCCAAGCTTGCCCCAGGGGCAGTTGGTAGCGTCTGCTTCCTTGTAGATCTGAAGGGTCTTGCCGTCTACGGTGATGGTGTTAGCCTCATCGTCAGCGCTTACGGTGTGAAGATCGTCGCCGATTCTGCCGCAGTATCCGCCCTGAGCGGTGTCATACTTGAGAAGATTGGCAAGCATTGAGGGCTTGGTGAGATCGTTGATAGCTACGATGTCGTAACCCTCCGCGCCGAACATCTGACGGAATGCGAGACGGCCTATACGACCGAAACCGTTAATTGCAACTTTTACAGCCATTTAAAAAACCTCCAAAAAATTATTAACAATTACTTGTTATCGATTAGTATTCTATTCTTTTTTCGGACAATATGCAAGGAATTTTGTAATTTTTAAAATATTTTCGTATGAGTGAACAAAAAAACATAATATTATACCCCTTTAGTGCAATACTAATTAGAAAAAAGCGGTGATTTTTATTGAGCGCAAGGACTGAAAACTACCTTGAAAATTTGTTGAAAATGTCGTTATCTGCGGAAAACGAAGCCGCAATAAGGAACGGCCTGCACAATATAATAATGAATTCAGGTTCCGGCAAAGGCGGCCTGGGCAGCCGGGAGTTGAAGGACTGCTATCGCAAACTGAGAAAGCTGCAAAATTTCTGTATATGCAGCCGCAGGGAGAAAACCGAAGGCTTTTGCTGCCTCAATGAACTGCTGGACGAGATCTGCGGCGCGGGAGATATCCTGCTGGATATGAAGGGCAGGGGAGTGGCGTTTTTGCCCTGCGAGGGCGATCTGTTTGCAAGGTGTCACCCCTCTGAACTGACGGCGGTCATACTTAATATGATTTCAAACGCCTGTGTTCATTCTGAAACTCCCGTGATAGACGTGAGCCTGAAAAAATCCGGCAACAGAGCTGTGGTGACGGTGAAAAACAGCGGAAAAATGGATTTTGACCTGCTGGCAAAAAGCTGCAGGCTCAGGGACAGCGGAGCGGCGGCGATGCTGAGCTTTGCCGCCCGTTACGATTCAAAGGTGCTGTGGTGCGCCGGGGAGGATTGCGAGGCGGTCATAAGTATGCCGGTCGCGGATAAAGACAAAAAAATCAGGTGCTGTCAAACACCTGATTTCAGCGATCTGTTGAGGGATAAGCTATCACCTGTTTATGTGGGGCTGTGCGACGCTTTAGACGGTATAATTTTTTAGATCTTCAACTATGCGCGCGTCCGCGATTACAGTCATAAAAAGCCCCTCGTTTTTATATTCCTCGGCGAGGACAACTCCGTCACGTCTCAAACGGGCGGCGGCGCCTCCGTCGGAATAGGGGATAAGAAAATCAGCCTTCATCCTCGTGGGCGGCAGTTCTCTGGCAATGGCCTCCAGAAGGGTGTCCAGCCCCTTGCCCTGAAGGGCGGAGATCATAACGTTTTTGCCGATGGTGCTCATTCCGAACAGCTCTCCGGCAATGTCGCATTTGTTCATCACGGTTATTATGGGTATATCCGAACATCCAAGCTCAATGAGAAGCTGCTGGGTGACGGTTATATGCTCCGCGCATTCGGGGCTGGAGGCGTCGCAGACGTTAAGTATAAGATCCGCGTTCGCCGCCTCCTCAAGCGTGGATTTGAAAGCCTCCACCAGGTTGTGGGGCAGGCGCCGGATCAGACCAACCGTGTCTATGAGCATAACATTCCTGCCGTCGGGCAGGATCAGGGCTCTGGCAGTGGGGTCGAGGGTGGCGAAAAGCTTGTTTTCCGCCAGCACTCCGGCGTTTGTCAGAGCGTTCATAAGGGTGGATTTGCCGGCATTCGTATAACCGACTATGGCGACGGTCTCAACGCCGTCTTTTTTTCTGCGCTCCCGGGCAAGCCTGCGGCGCTTTGTAAGGGCTTCAAGATCCTCCTCAAGGGAATGTATACGCCTGCGGATGTGCCGACGGTCGCTTTCCAGCTTGGATTCGCCCGGGCCCCTTGTACCTATTCCGCCGCCAAGCCTTGACATACTGACGCCCTTTCCCCCAAGCCGGGGCAGGGCATATTTGAGCTGGGCAAGCTCCACCTGAAGTTTGCCTTCGTTGCTCCGCGCCCTTGCGGCAAAGATGTCGAGTATGAGCGTGGTGCGGTCTATGACCCGTACGTCGGTCTCTTTTTCAATGTTGCGCTGCTGTGAGGGGGAAAGCTCCCCGTCCGCAACAATGAGATCAACGTTGTTTGATTTGCAGAATTCTTTCAGCTCTTCAAGCTTTCCTGCTCCGATGTAGGTGGCGGAATCCGGCTTTTCGCGCTTTTGGAGCATCTGCGCCGCGACCTCCGCTCCGGCGGTGTGCGCAAGCTCCTCCAGCTCTGCCAAAGAGGCCTCCGCGTCAAAATCCCCGGTGTCCACCCCCACAAGCACGGCCTGCTCGGGCAATTCAAGATTTTCGTAAAATTCCATCAAAGATAATCACGGCGGACAGCCGTATCCTCCAAGATTATTTGTAGCCGTTGGGGTTCTGCTGCTGCCAGCGCCAGGTGTCCTCGCACATCTCGTCCAGGTTTCTTTCGGCGACCCAGCCCAGTTCCCTCTTTGCCTTTGAGGGGTCTGAATAACAGGTGGCAATATCGCCGGGGCGTCTGGGCGCGATCTTGTAGGGCAGTTTTTTGCCGCAGACTTTTTCAAAGGAGTGGAGCATATCCAGCACGCTGTAACCGATACCTGTACCCAGATTGTAAACGGAGAACGAATTTTCACCGTTCACCTTTTCGATGGCCTTGACGTGACCCAGAGCAAGATCCACCACGTGGATATAATCCCTTACGCCGGTACCGTCAGGGGTGTCATAATCGTCGCCGAAAACATTCAGATATTCCAGCTTGCCTATGGCGACCTGTGAGATGTAGGGCACAAGATTGTTGGGGATGCCGTTGGGATCCTCGCCTATCCTGCCGCTTTTGTGGGCGCCCACGGGGTTGAAATACCGCAGCAGGCAAATGCTCCATTCCTTGTCCGCTTTGTAAAGATCCTCAAGGATGCGCTCAATGAAATATTTAGTGGTGCCGTAGGGGTTGGTTGTGCCCCCGGTGGGCATATCCTCTGTCAGGGGCGAGACGTTATGTTCGCCGTAAACCGTGGCGGAGGAGCTGAAAACGATTTTTTTGCAGCCTGCTTTTCTCATTGCGGCGCAAAGAACAAGGGTGCCGTTGATGTTATTGTCGTAATACTCAAGGGGCATCCTGCAGCTTTCGCCCACGGCCTTGAGCCCTGCAAAATGTATAACGGAGGAAATATCGTTCTCCGCAAAGACTTTATCCATCATCTCTGCGTCGCGGATATCCGTCTCGTAGAATTTTACGGTTTTGCCCGTCAATTCCTCAACTCTTTTCAGCGATTCCCTATTGCTGTTGCACAAATTATCAAGTATAATGATGTCGTAGCCCGCATTGAGAAGCTCAACGCAGGTGTGCGAACCGATGTATCCGGCGCCGCCGGTAACAAGAATAGACATAATTTTCACCTGTACCTTAATTTATTTTGACGTTGATAAACTTATTATATGTTGTTTGTAAACAAAATGCAACATTTTGAGGCGCGAAATTATTAAAAGCGTTTTAACGAGCGTGAGAGGTAGGATCATGAGAAATCTTTCGGACATAAATGTGATAAAAGAGATACTTTCCCGGCACGGATTCAGTTTTTCAAAGTCGCTGGGTCAGAATTTCCTGATAAACCCATCCGTCTGCCCGAGAATGGCGGAGGAGTGCGGAGCGGCCGATGACATGGGCGTCATCGAGATAGGCCCGGGTATAGGGGTGCTCACAGCGGAGCTTGCAAAGGTCTCCGGCAAGGTGGTATCGGTAGAGCTGGACAGCAAGCTTTTGCCCGTTCTTGATGAGACTCTCGGGGAATTCGACAACGTGAAGATTATTAACGCGGATGTCCTGAAAATAGACCTGCACAGGCTGATAAGCGAGGAGTTCCCCGGTATGAGGGTGGCGGTTTGCGCAAACCTGCCCTACTACATAACCTCCCCCATAATCATGCATCTGCTTGAGAGCCGCCTGCCGGTGGAGAACATAACCGTCATGGTGCAGAAGGAGGCGGCGCAAAGGCTCTGCGCCCGGGTGGGCAGCAGGCAGTCCGGGGCGGTGACTGTGGCAGTGGATTATTACGCTCAGGCGGAAAAGCTGTTTGACGTTTCAAGGGGCTCGTTTATGCCTGCGCCCAATGTTGACAGCTCTGTTATAAGATTGACCGTGAGAGATGAACCGCCTGTTTCCGTGAGTGACGAGTCAGGATTTTTCAGGATGGTAAGAGCCTCCTTCGGGCAGAGACGCAAAACCGCGCCCAACTCCATAAGCGCCGGTATGGGCATAGAAAAATCAAAGGTCACGGCCGCTTTGGAGGAGGTCGGATTTCCGCTTAACGTCCGGGCGGAGAGCCTGACGATGGAGGAGCTGGCGGAGCTTTACAAGGCGCTCAGACGTCAAATTCAAAAGCGTGAATAAAACGCACCATTTTCATACAAAAACACCTTCGCTCATAAAATATAGCGGAGGTGTTCTTGTATGAATTGCTGTATTACGGATCTGAGAAACAAGGACGTCATTGACAAACAGAGCGGCTGCCGGATAGGCAACGTCTGCGATGTTGAGGTGGATACCTGCTGCGGCAAGCTGGAGGGAATAGTTGTAGCCGGCAGGCTTCGCCTGCTTGGTCTGCTGGGCAGGGACGATATCCGCGTCCCATGGGAGGATATCGACGTCATAGGTGACGACACTATCCTTGTGAGCACAAAAAACTGCCCGCCCTGCTCACAGCGGCAATGCAGGAGACAGGGCGGATTTTCTAATTTTTTCAGATAGATTGAATTATTCGTAGAGGGGATATTTGTCGCAGATCTCACGCACACCGGCTTTGATATATTCTTTGCTGTTCTCAAAATCGGTGGCTGCGAGATTTATAAACTCTGCTATCCTTTCCATATCGTCCTCAACAAAGCCCCTTGATGTGACGGCCGCGCTGCCGAGCCTTATGCCGCTTGTGACAAAGGGCTTTTCGGGGTCGTTGGGGATTGCGTTTTTGTTGGCGGTGATGTAGACCTCATCCAGTCTTTGCTCAAGCTCCTTGCCAGTGATCCCCTTGGAGCGCAGGTCAACGAGCATCAGGTGGTTGTCCGTGCCCCCTGAGACAAGGTCGATGCCTCTGCTCAACAGGCCGTTGGCAAGGGCGGAGCTGTTTTTGACTATCTGACGCTGGTACTCCTTGAACTCGGGCTTGAGCGCCTCGCCGAAGCAGACAGCGTTGGCGGCGATTATGTGCATCATGGGGCGGCCCTGATTGCCGGG
>CAMOTT010000138.1 GCA_946626015.1 uncultured Clostridia bacterium
AGCATTTTAATGCCCTCGCAGGTATAGTCGTAACAGCAAGCCACAATCCCAAGGAGTATAACGGCTACAAGGTATATGATGAGTTTGGCTGTCAGCTTGTTCCTTATCAGGCGGAGAGCGTGATAGAATTTGTAAACGCCGTTACCGATTATAAGACCATAAATTTTGAGGGAAAGCCCGAGCTGATATCCCGGGTCGATGTTACGGACGCCTTTGTGGAGGCAGTGCTCAAGCAGAGCCGCTACAATGATAAGGCCGCAAAATCAGATCTTAAGATCGTTTATACCCCTCTGCATGGCACAGGCAGGATCCCCGTGCAGCAGGCTCTTAAAGAGGACGGGTTTGAAAAGCTTGATACCGTTGCTCCCCAGCTTGTGCCGGACGGGAATTTCCCCACGGTGGTTTCTCCAAACCCGGAGGACAGGCGCGCCTTGGAGTTGGGAATTGAACAGGCAAAGAACACCTCCGCAGATATAGTTCTGGGCACAGACCCTGACAGTGACCGTGTCGGTATCGCAGTAAAAACAGCGGATGGCAGTTTCCGGCTCATGACCGGCAATCAGGTGGGTGCGCTGCTTATAGATTTTGTGCTCCGCAATACAGATCTGACGGCAATCAAAAAGCCCGCCGTCGTAAAAACAATAGTTACCAGCCAGTTGGGCGCGGATATTGCCGCCAAGATGGGGCTTGCCGTTTTTTCAACTCTTACGGGCTTTAAGTTCATCGGTGAGAAGATAACCCAGTTTGAGCAGGCAAGGCTCAATAAGGACGAGGTGCGCGATTACAGCTTTGTTCTCGGTTACGAAGAATCCTACGGCTATCTCGCAGGCACCCATGCAAGGGACAAGGACGCTGTGGTTTCCGCTTTGCTCATCTGTGAAATGGCTGCTCAAGCCAAGTCAAAGGGCTTGACGCTGGTTGATAAGCTCAACGAAATTTATAGTGAATTCGGATATTATCTGGATGACCTTGACAGCTACACGCTCAAAGGAAAAGACGGATTGGAAAAAATCTCCGGCATGATGAAGAAGCTGCGTGAAAACGGTTCGCCATTCAAAGATACCGTGAGCGTGATCGATTACAGCGTACCGGTAAATGCGGAGCCCGGCTTCGGGACCCTGCCTGTTTCCAACGTGCTCAAATATGTGCTTGAGGACGGCTCATGGATGGCGGTAAGACCCTCCGGAACCGAACCTAAGATCAAGCTTTATTACGGAGTCAGAGATCAGGACAGGGCAAAGGCCGAAAAGCGTCTGGCTGAAATAAAAGACACCATAAAGAACAGCATGGGTCTTGAATAAGCCATTTTGATCACACTCTTTTACCCTTGATAAGGGGTGATATCTTTTTGTAAATTAGGAAGGTTATCAGCACACTGCACATACCCTTAAAGAAAGTAAAAGGCAGATTGAATATCAGCAGGGCTTTAATAAGGGAGTCGATCTTTACCGAGGGCAGGATAGCCTGATACATGGCAATTATACCCTCCAAAGGCATAAACTGCGTATAGATCGGGTACACAATGTAATAATTTGATACAACGCTTATAAGAGCCATTGTGAGCGCTCCCACAAGGGAGCCGATGAATGCGCGTTTTCTGGTTTTGTGCTTTTTGTAGATCAGCCCTGCCGGCAGTACGAAAGCCACGCCCAGTATAAAGTTGGAAAGTTCGCCCACGCCGCCCGTGGTGGTTGTGGGGAGCTTTACAAGGTTCTTTATCAGGCAGACCACCACTCCCGATATGGGGCTGATCGAGAATGAAGCAATAAGAGCCGGCAGCTCGGAAAAATCCAGCTTTATGAATGACGGCATTATTGGTATGCTGAAGTTTATGTACATCAGCGCCGCCGCCATTGCCGAGAGCATTGCAGTCATGGTCATTGCCCTGAGATTTGTTTTCTTTTTGTCTGTTGTCATATTTATCACCTCAAAAAAATCTGCCCCGTGTAAAATGATACACGGGGCTTTTGTTTTGACAAAGTTTTAACGCCTTCTCTCATCCGGACTATACCGTCGGTTTCGGATTTTCACCGAATCAACCGCTTCCGCGGCTCGCAGACTGAGCACAATGCAACACTGCCGGTGTGGAATTTAACCACGCCCCGAAGACTTTTATTTGATTTTAGTTTTTGTCATCAGCAAGCGTACTCAGATCATAAGGGGTACGCTGATAAACAAAGTAGTTGAGCCAGTTTGTAAAAATAAGGTTTGCTGTTCCTCTCCAATTCATAACGGGAGTGCGTCTTGGGTCGTTGTCTGGGAAATAGTTGTATGGGATATCGATATCAAGCCCTTTTTCCAGATCACGGAAATACTCCTTTGCCAGAGTGTCACGATCATATTCGCAGTGGCCTGTAGAGAAGAATTTGCGGCAGTCCATATCGGATAACAGCTGAACACCGGCCATGTCGGAATAGGAGAGTATCTGCAAATCTTTTATGAGGGCGATATCCCGCCGTCTTATACCTGTATGACGGGAGTGGGGAACCATAAATTCGTCATCAAGTCCGCGCATAATGGGGTGGAGATAATCCAGGGATCTGTGGGGGAAAACTCCGAAAAGTTTTTTCTCCAACGGATATTTTTTTAACCCGTAGTGATAATATAACGCTGCTTGAGCGCCCCAGCAGATGTGAAAGGTGGAGTAGACGTTCTTTTTTGACCACTCAAAAATTTTGCAAAGCTCCTGCCAGTAGTCAACTTCTTCAAACTCCATTTGCTCAACGGGAGCGCCGGTTATTATCATGCCGTCAAAGCGTTCATCCTTGACATCGTCAAAGACCTTGTAAAACTTCAGCATATGCTCGGGTGAAACGTTTTTTGCCTTATGGGTGGCCGTTTGAAGCAGCTCGACCTCCACCTGAAGAGGGGAGTTGCTCAAAAGACGCAGGATCTGAGTCTCTGTCTGAATTTTAGTGGGCATCAGGTTGAGAAGAAGTATTTTCAACGGGCGTATATCCTGCTTATCCGCCCGGGACTCAGACATTACAAAGATGTTTTCCATCTCAAGCAAACGGTGAGCCGGGAGCTGGTTATCTATTTTGATAGGCAAGAATATCACCACACTTTTTTGAAAACTCGTTGTGCCCTATAATAGCACAACCGGCTGCTTTATTCAAGGGTTTTGTATTTTTTTATCATTATTTTTGCGGCCTTGTAAATATCTCCGCAGCCGAGAGTCATAACAAGATCTCCTGGTTCAGCGTTTTTGACCACATAGTCGGCAACCTCTTCAAAGGTGTCAAACCAAACGCTGCCGGGTATCTTTTCAGCCAGTTGGCTTGTGTAGACATTGTATGTGTTCACTTCTCTGGAGCCCATTATTTCGGTCATGACCACCTTGTCAGCAATCTTTAAGACCCTTGCAAAGTCGTCCATAAGCATATGAGTTCTGGAGAAAGTGAAGGGCTGGAATACCGCCCAGACATTGTTATAACCCATCTGTTTTGCCGTCTTAAGCGTGACCTCAAGCTCGGTGGGGTGGTGGGCGTAGTCGTCGGCGATGGTAACTCCGTTATAAGTGCCAAGGAATTCAAATCTTCTGCCTGCGCCTTTGAATTCGCTCAACGCGGCGGCGCAGTCCTCAAAAGCAACGCCCTGATGCATTGCCGCGCTGACAGCCGCGAGGGAGTCGATAACATTATGCTCGCCGGGAACGTTCAGCGCGATGTGTCCCGCTGTTTGTCCGTTTACCTCGAGATCATACTCCGGCTTGGCATTTTTGATCTGAACGTTGACTGCTCTGTAATCGTTGCCCTCTTTGAGGCCAAAGGTTATAAATTCTTTGCCTCCGCTCTTTTTGGCGTTCTTTATAGCGCTAAGGGTATTTGCATCGTCTCCGTTGTAGATAACGGCGTTTGAAGCAAGGTCTGCGAATTTTGTAAAGCTGGCGATAAGATTTTCGAGAGTCTTAAAGTAGTCAAGATGATCCTCGTCAATGTTCAGTATAACTGAAACAGCGGGGCTGAGTTCAAGAAAAGTGTCCACAAACTCACAGGCCTCGCAGACCATAATTTCGCTTTTACCCGCTATGCCGTTTGTTCCTGTAAGGGGGAGCTTGCCGCCGATGACAGCCGTCGGGTCACAGTCTGCGTCAATAAATATCTGGGTGAGCATTGAGGTGGTGGTGGTTTTGCCGTGAGTGCCGGAAACGCCTATACATTTGCCGTAAAGCCGTGAAATGGCGCCAAAGAGCTTTGAGCGCTCAAAGGTGGGTATGCCGGAAGCCTTTGCGGCAACAAGCTCAGGGTTGTCGCTAAGCAGAGCGGCGGTGTAGACTATCATTTCCGCGCCTTCAATATTTTCCGCTCGCTGACCCATTACGACCTTTATGCCCAGATCGCGGATCCTGCTGAGCGTGTCGCTTTCGTTATTGTCCGACCCTGTGATGAAGTAACCCTCTTTGTTTAATATCTCCGCCAACGGACACATACCGGAGCCGCCTATGCCGATAAAATGTATATGTTTTACTTCTTTTAAAAGTTCATCGATTGATTTCATAAAAACACCCTCTCTAACCACTTTATTATACTCTATTTCCGTTCAAAAATAAACATAAAATTTTATTTTTCCGCAGAAAAGTTTGCAACAAGGCAAATGGAGTTTCCATATAATGTACTGAGGCAAAAAAGGAGAGTGTTTATGAAAAATATAAAAAATTTTTTATTGATAGGCGGAGATATGCGCCAGGTGTATATGGCAAAATATCTTAACGATATGGGCTGCATCGCCCGGATATATAATTTTGATTTGCTTAAAGGATACGGGGAAATAAAGGCCGGGGATGAGGACTTAAAGGGTATTATCGGCAAGAACGATTGCTGTATCGTTCTGCCTCTTCCCGTAAGCAGGGACGGCAAAACAATCAACTCGCCCTACGGCAGCAAAAAAATCACTCCTGATCAGCTTTTTGATCACATGAACAAGGAAAACGTTGTTTTTGCAGGAATGATGAGCAAACAGTGGAAATCGGACTTTTTTAAAAGAGGCATAAAGGTTTATGACTATTTTGAGCGCGAGGAGCTGGCAATAAAAAATGCTGTTCCGACGGCTCAGGGGGTCATCAAAACAGCCATAGACAATATGGTGATCACCCTGCGCGGTTCCTCCTGCCTCGTGACCGGCTACGGCAGAACGGCAAAAGCCATAGCCGGCGCTCTTTCCGGCTTAGGCGCCCGTGTTACCATCGCCGCGAGAAAACGGGAGGATATCGCTTTGGCCTCCATTGAGGGGTACAGGGCTGTTTATATTGCGGAGCTTGATACAAAGGCGGAAAGCTTCGATCTGCTGGTAAACACGGTGCCTGCCGTGGTAATAAACGGTTCCGTACTCAAGTCGCTGAACAGCGATTGTCTGATAATAGATA
>CAMOTT010000139.1 GCA_946626015.1 uncultured Clostridia bacterium
CAGGAGGACGGTTCGGAATATGCTCAAGAAACGCTGAAAGAACTGGATGAGGCCTACGACTCAATAATCCTCAGCCGGTCCTCAAACGGCGGCTCTTACAACAGGCAGTATACCTCCGCCGGTTCCGATTTCGGAGATATCCGCGCCAAGATAAAGAGCGGACGCTATGAGGACGCCCTGACCCTGCTGGACGGCATCCCCACAGCTTACCGCAACGCGGAGTGGCACTACCTCAAGGGCACTGTATTTTACCGTCAGGGCTGGCTTGAGGAAGCGGAAAAAAACATTTCCGCCGCCTGCTCCATGGATCCGGGCAATGCGGAATACAACGCCGCCTACAACAACATCAATGCCTCTAAAAGCGGCGGATACCGCGCCGAAAGGACCCGGGAGAAAAGCGACGGCTGCAGCGCCTGCGACATCTGCTCAAGCCTGATATGCGCGGACTGTTGCTGCGAATGTATGGGCGGAGACCTTATAAGATGCTGTTAAATCTTTTAAAAAGGAGATTTATCGTTTGAAACAGAGTTCAAAAACCGCCCTGTGCGGAATAATTGCGGCAATCTCTGTGGCGCTTATGTTTCTGGTGTCTATAATACCCTTTCTGACATACGCGCTGCCGGCTCTTACCGGAGCCTTCGTTATACTCATCACCATCGAGATAGATAAAAAATGGGCATTTCTGACCTACGCTGTGACCAGCGTGCTCTCCCTGCTGCTGGTGCCTAACAAAGAGGTGGCTATGCTTTTTGCCTCCTTCTTCGGCTACTATCCCATACTCAAAGCCGTATTTGAGAGCAAGCTCCCCAGAGTTTTGGAATACATAGTAAAAGTTGCTTTGTTCAACGCTACAATGGTGTTATCTTACATCGTGATGATAAAATTCATGGGCATTTCCTTTGACGACGTTTACGAGCTGGGCAAATTTGCCGTACCCATACTGCTCATACTCGGCACGGCCACGTTTCTCATGTACGACCTTGCCCTTACCCGGCTCATTCGCGATTATCTTATAAAATGGCAAAAACAGTTCAGAAAATTATTTAAATGAAATATAAGGAGGACGTTATGGGATACTATATCGGTGTTGACGGCGGCGGTACCAAAACCGAGTACGCTCTTTTTGACGCTGAAAAAAACATCGTTGCCGACGTTAAAGGCCCGGGAAGCAACCACGAAAATATGGAGGGTTCCTTTGACGAAGCCGCGAAACATATCTGGGACGGCATTAACGGACTTTTAGCCGAGGCTGGCAAAAGCCTTGACGACGTGGATTACACCCTTATGGGTCTTGCCGGGATCGATCACCCTTTCCAGCACGATGAGATGTACAGCCGTCTGGAGACTTACGGGCTCAGAAATTTTGAGATATACAACGATGGCTTTATAGTCGTCAAGGCAGGCTCCGTCACAGGCGCCGCCATAGGCTACAACTGCGGCACGGGCACCTGCTGCAACTCCATCGACCGGGACGGCAATATGCTCCAGCTCGCCGGTTTCGGCGAATTTTCCGGGGATGCGGGCAACGGGCACTGGATAGCCGCCACCGCGTATAAGCTGATATATGACGAGCTGTTTCTCGGGCTGGAAAAAACCAGGCTGACGGAGCTTATTTTTGAAAAACGCGGTTTCAAAAACGATGGGGATTTTCTGGACGCCGTATCCCTGCTGGATACCAACGACTCCGAGCCCTTCAGGCGGGAGCTTATAGATGCTTTTTTTGAGGCCGCAGAGGCCGGAGACAAGCCGGTTATGAAGGCTGTCGAATTTATGGCGGAGAGGGGTTCCGCCCTTATCGCCGCCCACGTCAATAAAATGAATTTCGGCGGCAAAGAGGATGAGATCGAAGTGGTGCTCTCAGGCTCCATCCACACAAAGCTCCCCTCAAAGATATACGTTGACCTGCTCAAAGAGAAAACGATCGGGCGCACAAACCGCAGCTTTAACTTTATCACCCTCCGCCAGCCTCCTGTGACCGGCTGTATAAACTGGATCCTGCAGGAATACGTTTAACGGTTTTAATTTTGTTAAAAATATAAATAAATATTGAAAGAAGTGTTTGCAATGAAAGAGATCAAAGTTGCCGTTATCGGTTCCGGCAGTACCTACTGTCCCGAGCTTGTGGACGGTTTCATCAAACAGAGGGACAGCCTTAAGCTGACCAAAATATCCTTTATGGATATTGACGAGCGCAAAAGAACCATCGTTGGCAACCTGTGCGTCCGCATGCTCAAAAAGGCTGAGATGGATACCGAGGTGCTCATGACCGACGACCTTGACGAGGCGCTTCAGGGCGCGGATTTTGTGGTGACGCAGATCAGGGTGGGCAAGCTCCCCGCAAGGCATCTGGACGAAAGCATCCCCATCAAATATGACCTTATCGGTCAGGAGACCACCGGTATAGGCGGATTTTTCAAGGCTCTGCGCACCATCCCGGTGATCAAGCACATCTGCGACCGTATAGAGGCTATCTGCCCCGACGCCTGGCTCATCAACTTCACAAATCCCTCCGGTCTTGTGACGGAGTTCGTTCTCAACAACACCAAGGTCAAAGCGATGGGTCTGTGCAACGTGCCCATCAGCATGATCGACGACGTGCGTGAGATCAGCGGCGAGGACAGCGAGATCACATACCTCGGCCTCAACCATCTGAGCTGGATAACCTCAGTTCGCAAGGATGGTAAAGAGCTGCTCCCCGGCATGATCAAATCCGGATTTTCCCCCAAGGTCATGGCGAACATAAAGGACGACGGCTTCTCCATCGAATGTCTCAACGCCATTCAGGCTATCCCCTCCTCCTATCTCCAGTATTATTACTGCCGCGCCGCAAAGCTGGCTCACCTTAAAGAGGGCGAAAAGACCAGGGCTCAGGTTTGCATGGAGATAGAGGAACAACTCCTTGAGATGTACTCCGACGAAAACCTCGTTGAAAAACCCGCTCTCCTTGACAAGAGAGGCGGCTACAAATACTCTCTGGCGGCGGTCTCCCTTATTGACGCCATTGCCAACGACGTGCGCAACGTTCAGGTGGTAAACATCAAAAACGGCGACACCCTGCCCTTTATGGACAAGGACGATGTTGTTGAAATCGCCGCTGTCATCGGCAAGGACGGCGCCACCCCTGTCAAGGTGGAACCCGTTGAGAACAGGCACATCATCGGCCTTATGCGCATAGTCAAAGAATACGAAAAATACGCCGTCAAGGCTGCCATCTCCGGCAACGATGACGACGCTATAAACGCTCTGCTTGTACATCCCCTTGTGGGCGACTGGGAAAAGGCCACAAAGTGCTTTGCCGAAATGAAAGAGGCGCACAAGGATTATCTCCCCCAGTTTTTCAAAAAATAATTACATAATATAAAGCATCAAAAAAACCGGTTGACTGCGCTTTTTATGCGCCGGGTCAGCCGGTTTTTTATACCGTTATATCATCCCGTATCTTCTCAAAAATCTTTTCGCTTATACCCTCGACCTCCATTATCTCCGAGATATCATTAAATCCGCCGTTGCTGTCGCGGTAGTCGATTATTGCCTGTGCCCTGTCCTCCCCTATGCCGTAAAGGCTCATCAGCAGCTCCTTGTCCGCTGAATTTATGTTCACCTTGTTCGCCCGGGTATCTTCGTAAATAACGGCAGTCGTTTCCGCCTGATTTTGCCTGGTAGTGACCGGCGACATCTGCGGCGATTTTTCCACCTGATACAGGACTATACACGCGGAGATGATAAGCGCAAGGGCTATCAAAATCAGCTCATATCTTTTGGCGCTCACTTAAATCCCCCCATCAAAAAAATCTTTCAACCCGGATTATAACCCATTGCGGCCAACTTTTCAACATCCTACAAGTTTATAATTACGCACAAAAAAATATATAATTATTGTATAATTTGCTGACAATTTTCAAATTTATTTTTATTTGACACTTTATATTTCTAATTTGTCAAATAAAATTTTTCTTTTCGCTGTATAATATATGCGTGTTAATTTACCTGAAAGGGGTTGTTTTTTATGCGTAAAAAAATAATTGTTGCCGGCGCAGGGCACGGCGGACTTATTGCCGCCTACCATCTGGCTATCAAAGGCTATGACGTTACGGTTTACGAGCGTGTGGAGCAGGAAAGTGATCTGGGTTATCCCTGGGAGGATTTCTTTGACGTAAACACCTTCTCCGATGCCGGACTGCCCATGCCCGAAACAGGTAAGATCCCCAAGGTGCCGATTTCATTCTACGGCCCCAATCCCGAGGACGACCCCATTTGCCAGACAGTCAATGAGGGCGAATACGAGATGCATATGTACCGCAAGGACTTGTACGCCCATCTTATGAAATACGTCAAAGACGCCGGTGTAAAAGTGGTTTTCGGCTGTGAAATACAGGAACCCTTGATGATCGGTAACCGTATAATCGGCATAAAGACCTCCCTTGGTGACTTTACCGCTGAGCTCGTTATCGACGCCTGCGGTGTGGATTCTCCCCTGCGTACAAAGCTCCCCTCCTATCTGGGTATTCAGAACGAGATAAAAAAATACGATTACTTCTACGCCTATCGCGCGTATTACGACAGGCTTGAAGGCTTTGAGGACGTAAAGAACGAATACAAAGTATATTTTGTGGACGACGGCAAGGCAGGACTTTCATGGGCTGTGACCACGGACAATACCGTTGACCTGCTCATCGGAAGATTTGAGCCCTTTGGGCAGGACGAGATCGACAGGATGTACAAAATCTGCAAGCAGGATAATCCCCACCTGGGCAGCAAGCTCCTTCTGGGCGGCAAGATCTGCAAGATCCCCGTTCGTCAGCCCATCGCCGTTATTGTGGCGGACGGATATGCCGCTGTGGGCGACAGCGCCTGCATGACAGTGCCGATAGTCGGTTCCGGCATCGCCAACAGCATAAGGGCTGGCGTGCTCCTCTCAAAGGCTGTGCTGGCAGACAAAAACGGCGAGTTCTCGGTGCACACCCTTTGGAAGTATCAGGCAGATTACTACAAGGAGATCGGCAGCTCCATGGCAACGGTGGATCTGTTCAAAATATTCCTTACAAGAATATCAAAAGAGGATTTCGAGTTCTTCTTCGGCAAAAAGATCCTCACCTCCGAGGATCTGTCCATCAACTCAAACGAGACCTCCGTCAAGGCGATGTTCTCAAACGTTACCTTATCGGTTATTGTTGACAGGCTCAAGAAAGTGGGCGGCAACCCGGAGCTGCTCAAGAAAGTCGGCTCAATAGCCCTCAGCGCGGGCAAGCTCAAGCTTATAATGACAAGGTTCCCCTCCGTTTACAACCG
>CAMOTT010000140.1 GCA_946626015.1 uncultured Clostridia bacterium
GTGGATTTAACAAGTGTTTACGATAATTGTCAATTACCGCCCAGCTGTTTTACAAGGCTGATATAATGCTCTCCCTTTTCCTCAAAATCTCTGTACCTGTTGTAGCTGGCGGCGGCAGGTGACAAAAGGCAGATGCTGCCCGGCGCGGTAAGCTCGTAAGCTGATTTTACCGCCTCCTCCATATCCTCCGCCATAACAACGTTTTTGCCGCAGCCGGAGTCTGAAACCGCTTTGCCGATCCTGTGCCCCGTGTCCGGCAGACAAACGAGATTTTTCACCGGGCAGCTGCAAAGATCCTTGACAAAATCCGAATAATCAATGCCCCTGTCCAGTCCGCCGAAGATCAGAGTATCTACGTTTTTCAACGCCTCCACGGCGCTTATGACCGCTTTGGGAATAGTTGCTATGCAGTCGTTGTAGAACGAGATGCCCTTGAACGTGCCCACAGGCTCCATCCTGTGCCTGATACCCTTGAAATTCTCTATGCCCTGCCGGATATATTTATCCTCAATACCCATGCAGCGGGCCACTGTGGCGGCAAAGAATACGTTGTGCGCGTTGTGTCTGCCCTTTAAACGGTCATTGATGCCCGCAAGGGAGCGTAGGAAAACGTCGTCTTCGTCCGCGCTGACTTTTATGATCTTTGATTTTATGGCAGAAACGTCGCAAAAGTCCTCAAGCTCGGTCTCCGCATTGCATATGAAATAATCATCCTCCGTCTGGTTTTTGACTATATTCAGCTTGGCGTTCACGTAACCCGAAAAGCCGTCATAATGGTCGAGATGCTCCTCGTAAACGTTGGTCAGCACGGCGATATGGGGTGATTTACGGGTGAATTCCAGCTGATGGGACGAAAGCTCTATGACCGCCGTCTTCCCGGCGATGTCCCCGATACTGTCAAAAACCGGCACGCCTATGTTGCCGATAAGGCAGGCCGCGATGCCTGCGGCTTTTAATATCTCAAAGATAAGCGATGAGGTCGTGGTTTTGCCCTTTGTGCCTGTGACGCCAACCTTTTGGCAGGTAATAAAACGAATAAAAAGATCGACCTGGCAGGTGATCTCCGTACCGGGAGCCACCTCAATGCCCACAAAGGGTATGCCGGGAGATTTAAGCACAAGATCATAATCGTTTATGCAGGCAAGATAATCCTCGCCGCAGTGAAGCTCCACGTTAGCATCGTCAAGGCTTATGCTGTTTTTATCGGCTATCCCCAGCTTTTTTTTCGGGAAAAACTTGCGTATATATGAATAGCTTGAGCGTCCCTCCCTGCCGAAGCCGAGGATAAGGATACTCTTATCCGCCAGATATTCATTCAAAAGACGATACATTTTCATACATCCTCTCTGCGTACTTGATAAACTCACCGGGAATATTGTTCTCTTTGTTGAAATAACGGAACAGCCCTGTGTCGACGGAGGTGTCCTTTGTGCGCTCAATATAGTGCTCAAGCAGCGCAGGCAGATCCTTCTCCTCCCTGATGTAACGCAAAGCGGTCATATTCAGCGCCGTACACACCTCGCTTACAGTGCCGATACACTCAAAAGGTTTAACCCCGGACAAACCTGCAAGCCCCTCAAAATCCCTGACAAGCTCATATTTTTCCAGCATATTGCAGCCGAATATCTCAACAAGCTTTTCCTCGCTAAGGAAGGGGGAAAGAATAATATACACAAACAGGCATTTGGCGCAGTTGCAGCACCAGACGTTTTTCTTGCTGCCCGCGTTGCAGCTCTTGAAAACCTTGTGATATTTTTCAAGCTGAGAGAACTGCGCGGCTATCTGAAGCTCGTTGAACGGGCGCAGAAGACTGAAATACCTCACGTCAAAGCCCAGGTGATTTTTCATATAATAATTAAAATCCGACTCGAACTGATAGGATTTTGAATACTGGTGATTTATCTGCGTGCCCTCAATGTTAGACTCGTTTGCACTTGCCTCGTTTGAAAGTATTATATTTTTCGCTCCGATCAGATATGCGCAGTAAGCGCTCAAAAAGGCCACAACAGAAGAAAACGGGGTGTGTCCGTTGATAAAGCCCTCCGCGTTGCGCTTGATCAGCTCTGGGTCAATGGTACGCAGAGTTCTTATGACCCGGTCTTTGCCGATGCCCGAAACCTCCGCCGCCTCTGTCCTTGCCCCCTGGTCGTTCACTGTAAAACCCATCACCTTGTCATGCATATCAGAGAGCAGATCCAGTGTCACGTCGGAATCCTTGCCGCCGCCTATGGGGACTATCGAAAGCCCTGATTTTTTGATCCCGCAGTTCTCAAAATCATTGACGCCGCGAGAGGATATATTTACAAAACCGCCAATATCCGTTTCTATGGAGTTGCGGTAGAAAAGCTCGGACAAACCGTTGAACCAAAGCCTTTTCCACCATTCCGCCGCGCTTTCGTCAACATCTCCGCAGTTGACAACAAAAGCCGGAGGGCAGGCGCACTTCCAATAGCTCACAGCCTCCGCCATACCCAGCGCGAAAACAAGCTTTTTACCCATACCGCCATCGGGAGAGTTTACCACGTTAAGATTGCTTGTGACGATTTTTGTAACCGGGTGGAACTCGCAAAGATTTTCTATCTTGAAATCATACTTTATCTCAATATATCCGTCGTGTTTTTCTATATGATACCCGTCGTATGAGAACACAGGGTACTTTTCCCTCAGCGCCTTAAAGTCAGCCACAAAAACACCGTGCCTTTCATATTTTAAGCTCAAGCAAAATATCTCTATAAACATTACGGGACTGTAATATTCAAAAGCAGAAAGCTTATCTGTATCGAATATAACAGACCCGTTTGTTTTTATTAAATATCAGGAATTTTTCTCGGCGCGTTCAAGCCAGATCTTGCCAATATCTATAGCGTTATACAAGCCCCGTTTTTCGCCCTTCTTGATTATCCTGTCTCTGGGGCGAAGGTCAGGATCGGTGCTGACGAGCTGAACTACGACTCTGTCCGCGATCTCGATATCGTTCACGGTTTTGGTGCTTGATATTTGTATCACTACCACGTAGGGGTCGCCCATGTTGCCGTAATAGATAGTGTTCCCGCTGCGTACAAGGGGTTTGCCCTTATATGTAAGGAAACCTTCTTTCTTTTTAGTAGCCAAAGTGATCGCTCCAATTCTGTTAGTTATTGCATATTATTTTTTGTTGATATATTCCTTTACCAAGACCTGCAGCAGCTCGTCTCTGTCGATCCTTCTGACAAGACTGCGCGCGTTATTGTGGGTGGTTATATAGGTAGGATCCTCAGATAAAATGTAGCCTACGATCTGGTTGATGGGGTTATAACCCTTTTCAACAAGAGCGTCGTAAACAGTAATAAGGGTATTCCTTATTTCAAGTTCATGTTCATCTTTGATCGAAAACTTAATGGTTCTGTCCGTCATAAAAGCCACCTCCGATAATCCTATTATATCTATTATATACCACTTTAACAAATATTACAACAAAAATTAAATATTTATTCTCAACTTCTGATTTCGGCGCCGATCTCCCTCAGAGCTTCAACAGCGCGTTTCATGGCGGAATCGGACTCCTCATCGGTAAGCGTGCGTTCCGGAGAACGGAGCACAAGGTTGAACGCCACGCTCTTCTTGCCGGCAAGTATCTGCGCGCCCTGATAAACGTCAAACAGTTTGATCTTCTCAAGTATACCGCCAACCGCCCTGGATATGGTCTTCTCCAAAGCCGCCACTGTTGTATCCACGCTGCACACCACGGCGATATCACGGGTGCTTGCCGGGAATTTGGGAAGCTGTTTATATATTTTTACACTGTTTCTTTCCTCAAACAGGGTGTTGAAATCTATCATCGCGGCGTACACACGGGTGCCAACGCCATAGTTTTCAAGGACTGCGGGGTGAAGCTCGCCGAAAACACCCAGTTTTTTCCCGTTGACAAGGAGCTTGCCCGTTCTGCCGGGATGGAAGGAGGGATCATCCGTCACCGCTTCAACCTCGTAATTCTTCAGCCCTGTCTCATCAAGCAGTTCCTCAACAACACCCTTAAGTGTAAAGAAGTCGCACTTGTCACCGTACATGGCAAAGCTGATGATCTGTTTTTCTGTTGGAAGCTCCTCCGTACCGTTGGAGGAATACACAGTCGCAAGCTCAAAGATGCTTGCCTCCGGGTTCCTGTTGTTGTAGTTGCGCGCAATGACCTCCATTATCGAGGGCAGCGGAGTTGTGCGCATAACGCTGGTATCCTCACCCAGAGGATTGGAGATAACGATGTAATTCCTGAGCTCACTGTCCGCAGGAGCGCAGATCTTATCGTAAGCCTTGGGGCTCATAAACGAATAGGTCGCCACCTCGCTCAATCCGCAGGAAAGCAAAGTGTTGCTGACAAGCATTTGCAGCTGCTGCTCAGGGGTACGCGCGGCGCTGGCAACACCGCCCAAAGGTCTGTTGGGGATATTCTGATAGCCGTAAAACCTCGCGACTTCCTCAGAAATATCCGCAAGATGCTCAATATCTCCGCGCCAGGTGGGGGCGGTTATCGTACCGTCCTCGATTTTGAAATCAATCTTTTCAAGTATCTTCTTCTGCTCTTCTCCGCTAAGGTCTATGCCGATGAAATTGTTGACCCACTGCCAGTCAAAGGGTAAAGCAACGGCCTTTTTCGGCGTGGGATAGCAATCCACAACACCGTTCACAACGTCTCCGGCGTCAAGCAGCTGAACAAGCTCAAGGGCTCTGTTGAGATATTTGAGGCAGCCGTTGGGGTCAAGCTCCTTTTCAAAACGGGAGGAGGCCTCCGTCCTCATTCCGCAACGCTTTGCGGTGCTCCTGACGCTGAAGCCGTTGAAGCAGGCTGACTCAAAAACAATAGTCTGAGTATCGTCCATAATGCCGCTGTATTCGCCGCCCATAACGCCGGCCACCGCTACGGGTTTTTCCGCATCGGCAATAACAAGCATATCGTCCTCAAGTTCACGGTCTATTCCGTCAAGGGTGGTGATCTTCTCGCCTTTTTCGGCAAGCCTTACGATCACCTGATTGCCCTTAAGGTAACGCAGGTCAAAGGCGTGCATGGGCTGACCGTATTCAAGCATAACGTAGTTTGTGATATCAACGAAGTTGTTGATAGGACGAACGCCGCTTGAACGAAGTCTCTCTCTCATCCATCTTGGAGAAGGACCGATCTTAACGTTCTTTACGATAGCACCGATGTATCTCTTGCAGAGGTCGGTGTTGTGTATCTTGA
>CAMOTT010000141.1 GCA_946626015.1 uncultured Clostridia bacterium
CAGAACCGCCTTGTTCGGCAGCCTCGATGCAGTTGCCGAAAACCCCTTCCCTGAGATAAAGGCAAAATACCCGAACGCTCTGGGCACAGGTCTGTTTACCGAATCCCTTGAGCAAAACCCCCTCTATTACGCCCTTGTTCTTGAAAATATGACAAGCAGCAAAAAGACCGACGTGGACGCTTGGCTCAAGGATTACGCTCTCAGGAGATACGGAAGCGGCGAAGAATGTCTTTTTGAAGCGTTGAAGGCTCTGCACAACTCCTGTTATTCGGCCAAAAATCCCGGCAGAGAAACAAGCTCCATAATCTGCGCCCGACCCTCCACAGAGCTGCCCCACACCGCCCCCTACGATGAGCTGGAGCTTTTCTACGACAACAGGGATCTGCTTGCGGCTGCGGAAGATCTTTTACGTGCGGAAAACGCACATAATGACGCTTATAAATTCGACCTTTGCGATGTGGTGCGCCAGCTCCTCTCAAACCTTGCCAAGGAGTATTACAAGCAGAGCCTGAAAGGTTATAAAGAAAAAGACGTGCGTATTTTCGAGCGGTATTCAAACGCCTTCATAATGCTTATCGAAGATCTGGATAACCTGCTCAAAACCGTTGATATTCTCAATCTCAGCCACAGGATATCAATGGCCGACAACTGCGCTAAGCTTGACGCGGACAAAATGAATTTTGAGATAAACCAGCTTATGCAGGTCACCCTGTGGGGTCCCATCGGCGACTATATCCTGTACGACTACGCCTGGCGTGAATGGGGAGACCTTGTGGGAACATATCACCTGAAAAGATGGCGTGTGTTTTATGAACTTTTAGCTTCGCACTTCAAGGACAAAAAGCCCTTAGATCTTGTGACCAAAAAACAAATAGCGGGCAGAAACGAATACCGCGGCAACAAAATTTACAAACGGTATGAAAAGCTTGAAAACCACTGGATATCCCATTACAGACCCTCTGAAAAAAGCGAGGCGGACACCGTTGAGGTTGCCGGTGAGCTTGTACGGAAATATAAAAACGATATATTGGAATTATCTAAAAGCGTTTAACAATTTTCATTACTTATCGGCTTTCGCAGCACCAGGTTTGCGAAAGCCTTTTTGTTGAACGGTATCAGCGGATAAAGGTAGTTTTTGCCGGAAACAGTCTTTGTTGTGGCAATGGTCGCAGCTATTATAAGCATACCGGCTATAAATCCGTAAAGGTTAAAAAGCGCTGTCAATATGAGCAGCATTATCCTTGAAAGCTTAAGGGCGTATGACAGTTCAAAGCTGGGTTGGGCAAAGTTCGCTATTGCCACAAAAGCCATAAACAAAACCGCCTCGCTGACGAAGATCTCGGCTGTGACCGCAAGCTCCCCCAGCAGCAGCGCCGCTACAACACTGAAGGAGTTGCCCAAAGAAGTCGGCGTGTTCAGCGAGGACATTTTAAGAGCGCCTATAACAAGCTCAATTATCAAAAGCTGTATTATCACCGGCAGATTTATAGGGTCTTTGATCCTTACAAAATCCAGCCACTTGGGGAGTTGCGTCTCGTTCACTATCAGCAGATACCAAACAGGGCTGAGCAGCAGCGTCAAGGTGGAGATCACCACCCTTATTATCCTCAGATATGTGCCTATGGTAGTGGGAAAATAGTAATCGTTGGTGTCCTGCATAAAGTCAAAAATACCGCTGGGGATTATCATCACCGCCGGGGAATTGTCCACCAATATCAGGATCTGCCCCTCAGCAATGCTTGCCGCAGCGGCATCAGGCCGCTCGGTATACCGCACCTTCGGAAAGGGATTGAACCGCTGTTTTTCCACAAGGCACTCCAGAAGGCTCTCGTGTCCCATTGACAAGGTATTTATCTTTACATCACTTATTTTCTTCCTTATGCGTTCCACCGAGCCCATATCGGCTCTGCCGGCCATATAACAAACCACAACATCCGTCTTGGATTTTTCGCCCACCTGTAAAAGCTCCATTGTAAGTCCTGTATCCCGTATGCGCCGCCTTATCATGGCGGTGTTGAATATCAAGGTCTCCACAAATCCCTCATGCGGACCCCTGAGCACCCTGTCGTTTTCCGGCTCATTGGCGGAGCGAGCCGAGTAAGATCTGGCATCGATCAGTACCCCTTCTTCGTACCCCTCGATCAACAGCCCGGTCATTCCCGAAAGAACCGATTTTATGAACAAGTCAATATCCAACGTCGTATCAGTCTCGCCGTAGGTTATGAAATTTTCCATGAACTCAGCGGCGGTCTTTTTATTTTTCATCTCGCCGCCGTCCGTGCCCATCAGGGAGCTTATCAGCTTGTTCATGGTTTCGTCCTTTGTAAGTCCGTCAACATAGTAGACTGTGGCGCACTTCCGGCATATTTTAAAGGAACGTTCCACCAAATCAAAGCTCTTTCCACTCCCGAAAGCACAGCTGACGGCACGGGTGTTTACACTGTACTCGCCTGTAAATAAGCCTTTTACACTCAAACAAATCACATCCGCAAAAAAATTAACAGCACACTGTTTGTGCACTGTTAATATCCGCAGAAAAGTCAACTGTATTCATTGTATAGATCAATAATGGCGTTCCATGTCAGCGGCCCCACCGCTCCTGTACGATTCAGACCCTTCAGTCTTTGGATTGCCAGTACCGCGTTTTTGGTCTGGTTGCCGTATATTCCGTCAACATTCACATATGGCACGCTCGCTTCGTTCTCAGCTATTGTCCTGATAAATGTCTGCAGCTGCCTCACAACATTGCCCGTGGCTCCCGTAGTGATAAAATAGCCCGGGAAAATATATTTTGAATATTGCCGGTATTCCTCCGGCAGATTTCTGTAAGTATCGCCGTAAGCATCAAGGATCCTTGCCCAGGTGTTCCGTCCGACTATGCCGTCCTGCGTCAGGCCGTAATACCGCTGAAACGCAAGCACCGCAGCCTTTGTTTTCGGGCCGAAAATACCGTCCACGGTGATGACAGGCACACTTTCGTTGAACTCACCTATGAACGACAGATAGGATTGTACGATTTTCACCTCTATTCCTCTGTCGCCTTCACGCAGAACACGTCTGTAAAGGTCTTGACCTTCCGACAGGGATATTCCCTCGGAATAGACCTCGGAAAGTTGCTTTACAGCTGTGTAGACGTTCTTTATCTTGTACCATGTGGACTTGCCCACTATGCCGTCCTGAGTCAGGTTGAATATTCTTTGGAACTGGATAACCGCGGCTCTGGTCGGCCCGTCAAATATCCCCTCGTTCACCGGCACCTTTGGTATGGAGGGATAATTTTCCGAGATCCTGTTTAGCTCTCTCTGTATCGTCCTCACGTCCTCCCCTATGCTGCCGAGTTTTAAGGGTATGCCCGGGTAGCTTTCCGTGATATTTGTCACGGGAGCGTTTTTGACTATATTTATAGGGCCGTAATATCTGGTGAGGATATCGTAGGGCGAAAGTCCGGACTCCGCAAGATACTGGCTGCCCCACTGGGAAAGCCCCACGCAGGTGGCCGTTGTTCCGTTGCAATACTGGGCGTACAGCGGCTGTATCTGCCCCTGCCTTACGATGTAGTCGTTGAACAGCTCGTCAACTATCCTGCTGATGTTTGAATAAATATCCCTTTGATAGATAAAGGCCTGGTCGTAGGCCGTATCGTTGGTTATATCAAAATTATAGCCTCTTGTCCGGTAATACTCCGTATATACCCTGTTCAGCGCAAAGGTGGTTATGGCATATATGTTCGCCCTCAGCGCATTTTCGTTCCACGTAGGGTATATCTCGCTGCTCGCCACGTTCTTTATATAGCTTGCAAAGGGCACCGTCACGTTCCTCGCCGGCGAATCCGGAGGGCCTAAATGGACGGTTATATACTGAGGAATTTTGGGCTGACTCATAGCTTATTACCCCCGTGCGTTTTCATCAAACACATTCTCGCTGTTGACTGTTGCGTTGCTGTCATCCCCCGGCACCAGCAGTATGGACTGTAAAGACTCTATGCCGTCAAAGATTTTTACGTTTTTAAATTTTGCCGTCACATAATTGGGGTGTGAGGCGGTTATATCATAGCTCGAATAGGGCGCCTGAGATGAGGGCGTTTCCGAAAGTTCAACGTCCGGCGCAGGCAGCGGGAGTCTTTCCACCACACCGTCCGCATTTGTCAGCACCCTGTAAAACTCTCTTTTGACCCCGTTTATTTCCCCGGAAATGACAATGAGCACGTTGCTTACGGGGAAAACGTCGTTTGCCGCGAATGTCTGGATCTTGATATAGCCCACGTGGGCGTTTTTGGAGTTAAAATCCGCCCAGTCGGTATATTCCCTGCCATTCACGTCGTAGGGATAGGGCGTGATATTGGGAACAACGGGAAAATCATCGTTTTCCGGAATGTTATCCTGCATATTCATATTGACAGGAGCAACTTCGTCTATTAGCGGCTCCGCCAGCGGCTCAGCGGCGCTGTCCGCCTCGTTGACCGCGGCCTGCTCCGCAGGCGTTTCCCCTTGGGATATATCGACGACACTATTTTCTTCAACGATCTCAACCGGCTCGGCTTTTTCCTCAGTCTGAGGCATTTCACTGCGCAGCTTCATCAGCTCTTTTTTATACCGTTCTATCATGGATTGCAAATCGTCATTTTTCATCGCTGACCTCCTAATTATTTGCAGACGATTTTAAACGCCTGCGGTTTAACAGCTTGAATATGGGTGCTCCATTCATCAATATATTTTGCCCATAATGAAATTGACACATATTTTTACTGAGGTGATTGACAACACGCATAGTTTATATATATAATTATAAATATAAAAAATTGCTAAATTAAAGATAAGGCGGTATTGAAATGGATCAAAAAGTACCGATGAAAGAAAAAATAGGCTACGGTCTTGGCGCTATAGGCATTGACCTGAGCTACGGGCTGTGTGTTTCGTTCTTTATGAACTACACCACCGACGTTCTGCTTGTAAGCTCCGTATATATGGGGCTTGTGCTTGCCCTTGCCCGTATTTGGGACGGCATCAACGACCCCATAATGGGCACAATTGTGAACAACACGCGAACAAAAA
>CAMOTT010000142.1 GCA_946626015.1 uncultured Clostridia bacterium
CGGCGGAAAACCGCCGGGACGCGCCAGAAGCAAAGAAAAAGAGCAGGACTTCGGCAAAAGCTGAAGTCTTGCTCTTTTGTTGTTTATAGTGAGCGAAATTCCCGGTCGGCCGTGCATGTCCCTACGGGTGCAGACTTTTTGGCGTGACAAAAGGGAGGGCATGGAAGCTGCCACCCGTAACCGAAAAATCACAGTGGCCGATAACCTATAAAATTGATTGGATCCGGCTCTATCAAAAAATGGTGAGGGACAAATATTTGATGATACCGGATACTGAACCTTGCAGACAGAGCACATCAATAAGTAACTTAGATTTCCGGTTTGTCAAGACGGCTCCGCCCATGACAGTGTACGTCGAACAATATTAAGCAATAGAAACGGAGGTGAATATATGGCTTTTATGTTTGGGGTGCTTCCTATGCTTTTGCTTTCACCGATCCTCGCACCGATATTTCTGATCGTAGAAGGGGCAGATAGATTATGGGAACTCATTGCGCCGTATTTTCCTCATTTCTAAATGAACGCCTCGCCCTATTCCGAAAGCCCTTGACACAAGTGGCTTTGCGACACCTCGTACACGCTTACATAGAGAAATCCGGCTCGGCAGATTGTTCTGTCAGGCCGGATTTTTGCGTTTTATGCTGATTTTGAGTTTTTTATAATCCTGTAAGGATGGTTATCTGCGGACGATAAGCGTCACAGTGTTGATCATTCCGCATCAATGGTTGAGACTCCAAGGGTCATTTCCTCCATAACGTCCAGCAGCATACGCACGGTATCAAGGGATGTCAGCATTGTGATATTGTTCTGAGCCGCCGCCCGTCGGATGGCAACGCCGTCTCCGTAATGTACGCCGGATAAAACTGCGCGGGTATTTATGACGTAGCTGACGTGCCCGGTACGGATGGAATCAAGGACCTCATCACTGCCCTCGCTGGGCTTGTGCAGGATCTTTGCGCGTATGCCGTGGGCTCTCAGCACTTCCCCGGTGAGAGTTGTAGCCTCAATGTTAAAGCCCATATTGTAAAAGCGCCTTATGAGCGGCACGGTCTCCTCCTTGTCCTCGTCCGCCACGCTGACCAGCACTGTGCCGTAATTGCGCAGGGTAAGTCCTGCGGCAACCATGGCCTTGTACGCCGCTCTGTGCAGCTTGCGGTCGTAGCCTATCGCCTCACCGGTGGACTTCATCTCCGGGGAAAGATACGCATCCATACCGCGGAGCTTTGAAAAGGAGAATGCCGGTACTTTTACGTAGTAGCGCCCCTTTTCCTTCGGATACCGCTCATCTATCCCCTGCTCATGCAGTGAAACGCCCAGGATGGCAAGGGTGCCTATATCGGCAAGGCTGTAGCCCGTTGCCTTTGAAAGGAAGGGCACGGTACGGGAGGAGCGCGGATTGACCTCTAAGATGTATACTTTTTCATTTTTATCAACAATAAATTGAATATTAAAAAGTCCTACGATCCCAATTCCAACGCCTAATTTTTCAGTATAATCCAAAATAGTATCCTTTACTTTTTCAGATAAGCTGTAAGACGGGTACACGCTGATTGAGTCTCCGGAATGTACGCCTGTACGCTCCACAAGCTCCATTATTCCGGGCACAAAAACGTGCTGACCATCGCAGACCGCGTCCACCTCCACCTCTTTGCCCCTGATGTATTTATCCACAAGAACAGGCTTATCCTCGTCTATCAGGGCGGCGGCTTTCAGGTATTCCCACATGGAGTCTTCCTTTGCCACTATCTGCATGGCCCGTCCGCCGAGGACAAAGCTGGGGCGCACAAGGACGGGATAGCCGATCTCCCTCGCAGCCTTCATTCCGGCCTCCATACTTGTAACGGCCTGACCTGCGGGCTGGGGAATATTAAGCGACAGCAGGAGATGCTCAAAGGCGTCCCGGTTTTCCGCCCGGTCGATAGCCTCGCAATCCGTGCCGATTATCTTCACGCCCCGGTCATGGAGAGGCTGCGCCAGATTGATAGCCGTTTGTCCGCCAAGGGTGGCGATGACTCCCTCCGGCTTTTCCATCGCGATGATGTTCATAACGTCCTCTACGCAGAGGGGCTCGAAATACAGTTTGTCGGAGCAGGTGTAGTCAGTGGAGACCGTCTCGGGGTTGTTGTTTATGATAATGGCCTCAAATCCGGCCTTTTTGATGGTCTGCACGGCGTGTACGGTGGAATAGTCGAACTCCACCCCCTGCCCTATTCTGATGGGGCCTGAGCCAAGCACAACAATTTTGCGTTTGCCGGAGACGATGGACTCGTTCTCCTCCTCATAGGTTGAATAAAAATACGGGATGTAGCTTTCAAACTCGGAGGCGCAGGTGTCGATCATTTTGTATACGGGAACTACGTTGTTGCTGACACGCAGATCGAATATCTCCCTTTCGGTACACCCCCACAGGCGGGCTATCTCCCTGTCCGAAAAGCCCAGTTTTTTGGCGTTGATAAGCTCTTTTATATCATTCGGATAATCTTTCAGCGCCTTTTCAGCTTCGATTATACGCTGTAATTTCCGGATGAAAAATCTGTCTATTCCCGTGGCGTCCGCTATGCTGTCAATGTCACAGCTCCGGCGGAACAGCTCCGCTATGGCGTATATCCTGTCGTCAGTTCCGGTTTTGATGTAATCCGAAATGGTTTTAGTGTCCATGGCGTCAAACTTTTTGAGCCGGATATGATAAGCGCCTATCTCCAGCGAGCGTATGCCCTTCAGCAGGCTCTCCTCCCAAGTTCTACCTACGCTCATCACTTCGCCGGTAGCCTTCATCTGGGTCGATAAGGTGTTGTTGGCATCCGCAAATTTGTCAAAGGGAAATCTGGGCAGTTTGGTTACGATATAGTCCAGCGCAGGCTCAAACGAGGCCGGTGTGTTGGCTATCCTGATCTCATCCAATGTCATACCTACACCGATCTTTGCGGAGACCCGTGCAATGGGATATCCGCTGGCCTTTGAAGCCAGAGCGGAGGAACGGGAAACGCGGGGGTTGACTTCTATCAAATAATATTGAAACGACTTAGGGTCAAGGGCAAACTGCACGTTGCAGCCCCCCTCGATCTTCAAGGCCCTTATTATCTTCAAGGCGCTGTCCCTGAGCATATGATATTCCTTGTTGGTCAGCGTCTGTGAGGGGCAGACAACAATAGAATCCCCTGTGTGTATGCCCACGGGGTCAAGGTTTTCCATGTTGCATATAGTGATGGCCGTGTCGTTGCTGTCACGAATTACCTCATATTCGATCTCCTTATAACCCTTGACGCTCTTCTCCACCAGCACCTGCTGCACCGGCGACAGCTCAAGAGCGTTTTTCATCATTGGCACAAAGCTCTCCGGGTCATCGGCAAAACCGCCCCCTGTACCGCCCAAAGTAAAGGCCGGACGAAGCACAACAGGATAGCCTATCTTTTCGGCTATCGCAAGACCCTCCTCAATGGACGAGGCTGTATCCGAAGGCAGAGTGGGTTCCCCCAACGCGGCGCAAAGCTCTTTGAACTGCTCCCTGTCCTCCGCCTGGGCGATGGAACTGCTCTTTGTGCCAAGCAGCTCTACGTTACACTCGGCAAGGACGCCTTTCTTTTCAAGCGCAACGGCAAGGTTCAGCCCCGTCTGTCCGCCGATGCCGGGCAAAATCGCGTCCGGACGTTCGTAGCGGATGATCTTTGCGACGTATTCCAAAGTCAAGGGCTCCATATAAACCTTGTCGGCAATGGCTGTGTCGGTCATTATAGTGGCAGGGTTTGAGTTGCACAGGATGACCTGATAGCCCTCTTCTTTAAGAGCCAGGCAGGCCTGTGTTCCGGCGTAGTCAAATTCCGCCGCCTGACCTATGACTATGGGGCCGGAGCCTATGACCAATATTTTATTTATATCTGTTCTCTTAGGCATGATTTCCCTCCATCATCTCTATAAAGCGGTCAAAAAGATGGGCGCTGTCCTGTGGCCCGGGCGCGCTCTCCGGATGATACTGCACGCTGAACACCTTATCCCGTTCGCACCTGACCCCTTCCACCGTACCGTCCAGCAGGTTGCGATGGGTGACTGTGAGGGGCGTACCGCGGAGACTTTCGGCATCCACCGCGTAGGAGTGGTTCTGGGAGGTTATTTCTATTTTGCCGGTTTCCAGATCTTTGACCGGGTGGTTCCCTCCGCGATGTCCAAATTTTAGTTTATAGGTTCCTGCCCCGTAGGCCAACGAAATGATTTGATGCCCTAAGCAGATACCGAAAATGGGGTAACTGCCGATCAACTTCTGTATCGTCCTGATGGTTTGGGGCACGTCCGTGGGGTCTCCCGGGCCGTTTGAGATAAATATCCCGTCGGGATCTAATGCGGTGATCTCCTCCGCGCCGGCGTCCCACGGAACCACTGTTACACAACAGCCTCGTTTTACAAGTGAGCGCACAATATTGTGCTTCATACCGCAGTCAATCGCCACCACATGGGGGCCGGATACCGCTCCCCCGATCCTTCGCGCTGCGGAACAGCTTACCCTTGAAACAGCGTCTTTGGGCAGCTCATAGTCCTTCAGCTTTTTTATGCCGTCAGCCAGAGTGGTGTTTATATCCGTTATCAGCACTTTCCGGCATCCAAAGTCACGGATAGAACGGTTCAGCTTTCTTGTATCCACTCCGTATATGCCGGCAATGCCGTACTGCTTCATTACCTCGCCCAGCGTTTTTTCGGCGCGGAAGTTTGAGGGCTCGTCGTTGTATTCGTGCGCCACAAGGGCGCCGATGGAGGGCACATCTGTTTCATAGTCCTCCGCCGCCATGCCGTAGTTGCCGATCAGCGGATAGGTCATCAC
>CAMOTT010000143.1 GCA_946626015.1 uncultured Clostridia bacterium
GGCTACGGCATCACCGCCCTTACGGATTACGGCATCCAGCAGATAGGCGACAGCATAATCCCCTACCTGAAGGATCAGAAATACTACGACTGTTTCTCAAAATTTGCCCGGTTGTGCGACAGCTATGTGACCACAGCAAGGACAAGCGCCCCTGTTGATATTCAGGGTTATTCCGGCATCGGAGACGTTCCGCGCATCGAGCGTAAGGCTCCATTTAATTTCGGTTCAAATATTTTGATCTCCCTTATAATAGGCTTTATTGTGGCTCTGATCATCACAGGCGCCATGAGAAGCAAGCTCAAGACCGTGCGTTTTCAGGCGGCTGCAAACGATTACGTCAACCCCGGCAGTCTTAAAATTGCCAGGAGTCAGGATCTGTTCCTTTACTCCACAGTTACAAGAACGGCTATCCCCAAGGAGACCCGTTCCGGCGGCGGTGGCGGCGGTTCCTCCACCCACGTATCCTCCTCCGGCTCCACCCACGGTGGCGGCGGCGGAAAATTCTGATCAAAGGAGAGATGTATCTTGGGATTTTTTGATAAGTTTAAGAAGAAAGAGCCGGCAGAGGTAAAGCTCCCCGAAACCATACCCGGGCAAAAAACAGATAGCATAACCTTTGACGACATACCGGAGACCATGGAGGCCTTTATGAGCCTGCCTTCGGCTAAGCTGGAAACGCCTGCGGACACTGCGGCTCTCACAGCAGTGGCGTTCTGCGTATATCCGGTCAACAAAGAGCTTTCCCTTCAAATGCTCAACTTTCTCAAAGGCCCGGGCGGCCCCCTGAGCGAGTTTGAAAAGCAATTTATCAGAGACAGGTTTATGGACAATAAGGACTACATCCCCCGTTCATTTTTTGACGGCGCAACTCCGGAAAACGACTATATGCCCTCCGCCCCGTATACCCTCAAGGTGTTGACCAATCCCTACTCCATAAACCGGGAGGAGGGCACAGCGAACCTTTTCCTCACCTCAAGCGGCGCAGACACGCCAAGGGCCGTTGTTCTGCGTCTGGCCAAGGACGGTAAATGGTATCTCTGGGAGCAGTATTTGCTTTCGGATATCCGCAAACCGGAGAGCGAAAACCCCTGGGCATAAACATGGATAAAAACGACGACAAAAAATATGAACGCACCGGGAAAGCGGTGTTCGGCATCGCATATTTTCTGTTTGCGCTGAAATGCACCGCTGTTTTCAGTCTTGTCGCACTGGCGATCCTTTGGTTTTGCGGCAAGCCCCTTTGGCTCTCCCCGGTGTTCGGCATCGCGGCGTTTTTGATCTACCGCTTTTTCAGGCGGCTGATCCTGACGCTCATTATCCGCTTTGCAAGATGGGCGGACAAATAAGATCGGTCGGATGACCCGTAAAGAAAACCCGGCACAGGCAGTTGAACCTGTGCCGGGTTCGTTTTGATCAACAGCGGTCATAGCTTGGTGAAATGATTAAGAAGGAGGAAAAAGTTCTTCATCCGCAAGCTCCGCCGGCTAATTTGAATATTATTTTTTGTCGATTTTTTCGTGGGATCTTTCGATTATGCCTATCACCTTTTTCTCATCATACAAGAGGATAATGGCGGCCGCCACAACACAGAGCACCAAAGCTACCACAAGGCTTATACGATAGCCTGTGCCTGTGTTCTGGATGTTGCCCATGCTGTCAGTATACTGACCCACAACCGCCAGAGAGGTGAAAATTATCATTGCAACGGACTGACCCAGTTTGAAAGCGAAGGTTCTTGCGGCGTAGAACATAGCGTCATGATTTTCGCCGGTCTCAACGCAGTCGCTCTCGGCGATATCCGCCACAATAGCCTGCGGTATAACTCCCAGTATTGCGAGGGGAACGCCCACTAGCACGCAGATTATAAAGCCGTAAGCAAGGTTCGGGATCACCGTGACCTTGCCTGCGAAGGCGGAAACAAGGAACGCCAGCGCAAACAGGAAAAAGCCCACGACCAAAAGCTTCTTTTTGCCGAACTTGCGGAACAGCAGGTTGACCGGCACATAGCACACAAAGGTGATAAAGGTCATAAACACAAATAGGATCATATAGGCATCCTTGAGCTTAAGCAGGTTCTCAACATAGAAAATAAATCCCGTATTGAAGATCGTAATTCCTATCCAGTATATAACGTCAGAGAGCACAAAGATCCTGAACTGTTTGTTTTTAAAGGTCTTTTTCAGGGAGCTGAAAGCGTTCTCCTGAACAGGCTCGGAATTGTCGTATTCCTTCTCTTTAATAAGCATTGCCGGGAGCAGCATACACACAAGCGCGACCAAAGCCATAACGCTGAGTGTAAGCCTGGCGCACAGGTAATAATCCCAGCCCGTGGCGTTGTAAACAGCCTCCCAAACCATCTTGCCTGAGAAGGCAAGACCTGTGCCAACGATGTATGTGAGAGAGATATAGGTAGAAATATCCATCCTGTCCTTCTGATTTGCGCCCAGCACGGGGATCAGCGCGTTGTAAGGCGTGCAGTAGGCGGTCATGGCGATATAGAAAACTATCAGCGTGACCGAAAGCCAGATAATATTGATAACCGACTCCCCTCTCACCGGGCAGCAGAAGATCAGAACGGTGACCGCCGCAAAGGGAACCGATGAATAACGCATAAACGGGATGCGCTTGCCCAGCCTGTGTCTGCATCTGTCGGACATATTGGCGATCATGGGATCCGTCACAGCGTCCACGATGCGGCCAGCCGCAGTGATGAGGCCTATGACCGTCAGGCCTATAAAAGTGGCGCTGGTCACAAAGGTAATAACACCGTTACCCGTGGTGTCCGGCAGGTAGAAGTTCACCAGAATATTGGATATTATGCCGGCAAGGATCGACCAGCCCAGCTGACCCACGGCAAAGATCCATTTCGTTTTTGTACTTGTGGATTTCATTTCATCTCTCCTAACTTCTTTTAAGCAAGCGGAGCCTCCGCTGATAATGGGATATTTTAACAAACCGCCCTCCGTTGACCCCGGACAAACAAAAGCTCCGGGTCGATCAAAGGTTTTTGATCTGTTTTGTCCCCCGGCGTTTTGTTTACAGCTTGCCTATCCACAGGTTTAATTATACTGATTTCCATTAAAAAGTCAACAGATTTTTTTGTTTTTTATATATTTTATACAACAAATATGTAACAAATCCGTAAACAGAGCATACTTGAGTTCATGATATTTTTCCTGCGTCAAAAATAATTCTTGCATTTTTCGGATTTATACTGTATAATCAGTGAGTGTGTTGAGGGATCACCTCGCACAGCTTGAATATTCGCCGGTGTGATGGAATTGGCAGACGTGCTGGACTCAAAATCCAGTCCTGGCGACAGGGTGCGGGTTCGACCCCCGCCACCGGCACCATCCGAACAACCGAAACCCCTTATTTTTCAAGGGGTTTCGGTGTTTTTTACCCCTTTCGTTTTACCCGTCGGTTATTTGCCGATTTCGCACGAAAACGCCCTCGGAGGACATACTTCGGAATTTTTGAGGGCCCGCAAAGCCTTTGCTGACGCGGTTTCCGGCGGTTTTGGAGGACATTTGCGAGGACATCAGAATCCGTTTGTTTACTCCAACAAGCCCAAAATCGCGTTCGCGGATTCCACTTTTGACGAAAATCCAGATGGGTGTATATATTGGACGTGGTGGAAATATCGCTGTGTCCGAGCCACTCCTGAATATCCTTCAGCGCCACGCCGTTGGCATACAGCATACTGGCGCATGAATGCCGCAGGTCGTGGAAGCGGATGCGCCGGAAGCCCTCGCGCTCCAGAAACGCCTGAAACTGTCTCGACAGCGTATCGGGCGTGACCAGCTCCCCGAGCTCGTTGACATAGATATACGCCTCATATTCCGTGTGGTAGCTCCTGCCGCAGAGATTGCGGTTGGCCTCCTGCTTCATCTTCATGTTCCGCAGCAGCTCCTCCACCTGCGGCACCAGCGGCAGCGTCCGGCAGCTCGATTTCGTTTTCGTGCGGTCCTTGGGGATGATCTGACGTTTGCCGTCCACTGTCGTCTCCGTCACGGTGTGCCGGATCGAGATTGTTTTCGCTTCAAAGTTGATCGCGCTCCATTTGAGGCCCACGATCTCGCTTCTGCGCAGACCGTAGAACGCCGCCATCACGATACCGAATTCCACATTCCTGCCCTTCGCCGCATCCAGAAGCGCGTGCAGTTCGTCCATGGAATAGGGCTCCGAGACGAACTTCTCCTTCTTCGGGCGCTGCACCCGGTCGGCGGGGTTGCTCTCGATCATGCCGGTCTTATAGGCGTAATCCAGCGCCTTGCGGATGTTGGCGTGGCGGTGGATCACCGTGTTGGCGGAGACACCGCAGACGTTCAGCTCATAGGTGTAATAGTCCTGAATGTGCTTCGGCGTCACGTCGATGAGCCGCAGCTTGGGGAATCGCTTGTCAAAGTACGGGATGACCTTGTTTTTGATCGTCATGCTGTAGGAGGAAAAGGTCGTGCTCTCCACGCTTGCGCGCATCATTTCCAGCCAGTCGGAAAGAAACTGCGTAAAGCGCGTCGTCGTGTCGATGGTTTCGCCGCCCGACTGCATCCGCCTCTGCGTGTACAGCTTTTCGCTTTCCTCTCTGCGGATCCGCTGCAGGATGTCGTCCGCTTTTTTCTTATTGCCCTTCACGGGCAGCCCGGTGGAAAACTCCCGGGAGATACGTTTGCCGGTCGCATCCGTGTAGCTCAGAACGACATAGTACCTGCCTTTGCGTTCTTTCAGATGACCTGCAACCAGTTTGAATTCCTGATACATTCGGTTACCTCCGATCTTTTT
>CAMOTT010000144.1 GCA_946626015.1 uncultured Clostridia bacterium
GGGATGGCGGAGCTTGCGCAGAGCCTTGGCTTCGATCTGACGGATGCGCTCACGGGTGACGTTGAACTCCTTGCCCACTTCCTCAAGGGTGTGGGGGTGCCCGTCCTGCAGGCCGAACCTGAGCTCAAGCACCTTTTCCTCACGTGGGGTCAGGGTCTTGAGCACATCGCTGAGCTGTTCTTTAAGCAAAAGCATTGAAGCAGAGTCAGCCGGTGCCGGCGCATCGTCATCGGGGATAAAGTCACCTAAAAGGCTGTCCTCCTCCTCACCTATGGGCGTTTCAAGTGAGACGGGCTCCTGCGCCACGCGAAGGATCTCGCGCACCTTGTCAACTGGCATATCCAGCCTCTCTGCTATCTCCTCGGCGGTGGGATCTCTGCCGTTTTCGTGGAGCAGAAGGCTGTTGGTCTTCTTGACCTTGTTTATTGTCTCAACCATGTGGACGGGTATACGGATAGTACGCGCCTGATCGGCAATTGCTCTTGTTATTGCCTGCCTTATCCACCAGGTAGCGTAGGTGGAAAACTTGAAGCCCTTGGTATAATCGAACTTATCAACAGCCTTGATAAGACCCAGGTTTCCCTCCTGAATAAGATCAAGGAACTGCATACCTCTGCCGACGTAACGCTTCGCAATGCTGACCACCAGACGAAGGTTTGCCTCCGCGAGCCTCTTCTTTGCCTGGGCATCGTCATCCTTTATGCGTATGGCCAGCTCGATCTCCTCCTCAGGCGAAAGCAAAGCTACCTTGCCGATCTCTTTGAGGTAGACCTTTACAGGGTCGTCCACTATTAGGTTCTTGTCATCCGTGACAGTACCGATATCCGCGGCCTTGGGCATATCCATGCTGAAGCTCAACGCGTCAAGATCCAGATTTTCAAGATCATCTATGATCTCTATATTCTGGTTCTCAATGGTTTCGTAAAGCTTATCCAGTTCTTCGATATCGGTATCCATATCAACTATGACCGAATCGATCTCCTGGGTGGTAAGCTTACCCGTCGCCTTACCTCTTTCAAGCAAAGCTTTGATCGGTGATTTCTTTTCTGTGTTTTCCATTTCTTTCTCCCTTATCCACTTTATTTTTATCCACTGGTTTATATGTTGCCTTTTTTAAACAATTTCAAATAATCTTCATCGCTCAGTTCCGAGGGCTTGATATCCGTTTTGTTGACTTTTTCCTGTTTGATGACACCGATGCAGTCATTACATTCGGGCAAAGAAAAGGCGGTGCCCCTGCCCTGAAGGAAAAGCTTTGTGGCTCTGCTCATCTCATCATCTGAAAGCTCCCCGGAAAGCAAAGACAGTTCGACGGATTTTTGTTCGCTGAGCCTGTTATAAATAACCGTGAAAATGTGCCTGTTGAAATCCGTCACAAAATCCTCCGGTTTGATGTTTTGTTCGATCTTCTCATAAAACTCCGGGCTGTTGAGCAGAATGGTTATCAGCCTCTCCTCCGCCTTTGCGGCCCTGAGATTGACGTTTCTTGCAGGATTGAGCCTGTCTCCTTCTCCCGAGCTTTCCCTCTTGAGGGCCTTGACCCTCTCCCTTTCTTTATATCGGTTCTTTTTTGAGCGCAGTTCATTGACCTGAGTCTGTATAGCGTCTCTGCTCACGTTCAACTCACTGGAAAGCTTTGATATATATATATCCCTCTCAATGGCTCCGTCAAGATCCGCCAATAATTTTACCGCCTCGCGGAGAAACTCAAGCTTGCCGTTTGAGGTGGAAAGGTCAAATTTCTCACGCTGAGCAAGGAGCTTGTACTCAATGTCGTTGGAGGCTCCGTCCAACAGGGATTGAAAGCGTTCCCTGCCGTATTTGCGAAGGATCTCATCGGGATCTTTGCCGCCGGTAAGGTTGAGCACCCTTATTTTGAGCCCTGTGCTTGAAAGGATATCTATCGCTCTGTTTTTAGCCTTTATTCCGGCCTCGTCCGCGTCGTAAGCCAGCGCTATCTCGTCGGCGTAGCGGGAAAGCAGTTGAGCCTGCTCCCTTGTCAGCGCGGTGCCCAAACCGGCCACGGCGTTGGTAAAGCCGTATTGGTGAAGGGCAATAGCATCCATGTAACCCTCGGTAAGTATAAGCTGTGAGCTGCCTGTGTTTTTTGCAAAGTTCAGGGCGAAAATATCCCTGCCCTTTTTGTAAACCAACGTATCCGACGTGTTAATATATTTGGGCTTTGAATCGTCCAGCACTCTGCCGCCAAAGGCAACCACGTTGCCGCGAAGGTCGATTATCGGGGTCATCGCTCTGTTTCGGAACCTGTCAAAATATGAGACCTTGCCGTTTCTCTCGCTTCGGCTCACAAGATTGGCCGCGTACAGCTCCTCATTGGAAAAGCCCAGGGAATTGAGATGCTTTTTAAGGTCATCCCAGGAATCCGGAGCGCAGCCAAGGCCGAAATGCGTGATGGTTTTATGGGTCAGCCCCCTGCCGAGAAAATACTGAAGGACCTTCTCGCCCCGGGGTTCCGAAAGCACACTATTGAAGAACTTTGCCGCCTCCCGGTTGATCGAAAGCATCCGCATCCTCCGCTTTGAAAGGCTGTCGTCATACCCGTCCTCCGGCATTTGGAGCCCCGCCCTTTGTGAAAGTGCTTTTATGGCCTCGACATAATCAAGGTTTTCGATCTTCTGCACAAAGTTTATGGTGCTGCCCGCCGCGCCGCAGCCGAAGCAGTAAAAGGAGTTTGTTTCGGGGTAAACTGTAAAAGAAGGGGTTTTTTCATTGTGGAACGGGCACAGACCGGTGAGCACCCTTCCCCTTCTCCTGAGATTGACATACGGAGACACAACGGACTCTATATCAACGTAGCTCAAAAGCCGCTGTATATATTCATCGCTTATAGCCACCGTACCACCTCACAAAATCAGTTTAGCCACGATTTGGGAACAAACAGTTCGTTGAAAGTCGCCACAGCGAACCTGTCCGTCATACCGGCTATGTAGTCGCAGGAGGCTCTTTCCTCCCCCTGCGCAGAATAGATCTTCTTATATTCCTCCGGAAGCTTGTCCGGATTTGCAACAAAATAGCGGAACAGCATTTGTATCATCTCAACCGCCTTGCTCTCCTCGCTCTTGCAAACAGGGTTGGTGTAGACGTTATCGAACATAAACGTGTGGAGCTTTGAAAAAGCCTCCTCCACTTCCGCCGAAAGGTTGATGCTTCCGCCACTGTTCTCCACCGCAGAGCACACAAGGGTGTTTATCCGCTCGGACTTTCTGTGCCCCAGCACCTGACAAATATCCTCCGGGATATCCTCCGCCGTGAGTATGCCCGCGTGCTGGGCATCGTCAATATCGTGATTGATGTAGGCTATGCGGTCGGCCAGCCTGACTATCTGCCCCTCAAGAGTTTTTGCGGGTTCACCGTTGGTATGCCGCTCTATGCCGTTCCTGACCTCAAAGGTCAGGTTAAGCCCCCTGCCGTCATTTTCAAGGTAGTCCACTACACGAAGGCTGTGGCTGTAATGCTTGAAGCCGAAGCTGCAAACGCTGTTCAGCGCTCTTTCGCCGGCGTGGCCGAAGGGCGTATGCCCAAGATCGTGACCAAGGGCTATAGCCTCGGTGAGATCCTCGTTGAGCCTTAAGCCCCTTGCGATGACGCGGGCTATCTGAGAGACCTCAAGGGTGTGGGTAAGCCTTGTTCTGTAATAATCACCCATCGGTGATAAAAACACCTGGGTCTTATGCTTGAGCCTGCGGAATGAAGTGGAGTGGATTATCCTGTCTCTGTCTCTCTGGAACACTGTGCGCACAGGGCACTCTTCCTCGGGAAAAAGTCTGCCTGCGCTTTGATCCGAAAAGGTCGCCCTATCCGAGAGTATGATATGCTCAAGCCGGCAGCTCTCCTCGGCAATGGAATTGCTCATTTATTACACCACCCTTTCCGAAAAATAAGTCTCAAGGATTATATACGCATTTTATGTCAAAAATCCTTTATATTTTTAAAAAACAAGCGATATCAGCGATTTATGGGCGCAAAAACTTCATCCAGCAGCTCGGATCTGAATTTGCCCAGGCTAAGATCCACAAGTTTTGCGTCAAATTGACCCCTTTGACTGCCGGGGATACGCAGCTTGACCGTTACCCCGTCAGCAAAGGCGGTATCAAGCACCGTGCCGTTATATTCCGGGATAAGGGAGGAAAGCCTGCCGTAGAAATTATAGTCGCAATCAACAGTAAGGATAGAGCACTTGGCCATGGTTATTATTCCGCCTGCGTCCACTGCCGCCTTTGAGCCCTGTGAGTAAGCCCGCACAAGGCCGCCTGCGCCCAACATTATGCCGCCGAAATAGCGGGTAACGACCACCGCGCAATCGGTGAGGCCTTCTTTTATAAGCACGTTCAGCACCGGCATACCCGCAGTGCCCTGAGGCTCCCCGTCGTCGGAATACCTGCTTGACTGACCTTCGCGCAGCACATAGGCGTAGACGTTATGGGTGGCGTCCCAATATTTTGATTTTATTTCGTTTATAAAATCCACAGCCTGCTCCTGAGTCTCCACAGGGCAAATATGCCCAATGAACCGTGAGCGCTTGATCGTGAATTCATCGCAGGCCCGTTTTGCTATAGTCTTGTATTCATCCATAAGATCACATCCGTTCCCGGAAATTCAGATAACACGAAAAGAGCGACGTAATAAGCGTCGCTCTCCCATTTTTATAGAAGAATGTTCAGGGTACAAATCAACCGTTGTCTGAAGTAAGGTTATAACGCTTCTTGAAACGATCAACACGTCCGCCTGTATCAACCAGCTTCTGCTTG
>CAMOTT010000145.1 GCA_946626015.1 uncultured Clostridia bacterium
GCCTGTGTGCCCGCGTAGTCGAACTCCGCCGCCTGTCCTATAACAATGGGGCCGGAGCCTATGATGAGTATTTTTTTAATATCTGTTCTTTTCATATATAAGATCCTCCTTAGATCTGCTTTTTTGCCTCGCTGTCGCAATAGATGCACCGGTAGATCTTTCGTTCTCTGTCCGCCAGACGGAACTCCTGCCTGAGCTCCTGTTCAACGGAGGAAATGCAGCGGGGATTTTTGCATTTGATTATATCTGTTACGCGCTCCGGCAGAGTGAGCCGTTCACGCTTTGCCAGCTTGCCGTCACGGATGACGTTCACCGTGATGCCCGGATCAATGTAACCCAAAACGTCGAAGTTTATATCTATTACCTTGCCGATCTTTATGATATCTTTTCTGCCCATTTTCAGGCTCTCGGCGTTTTGTATGGTGGCTATGGTGCAGTCGAGCTTGTCAAGACAAAGTATCTGATATATCTCCGGGCTTTTTCCGGCTGTGATGTGATCCAGCACTATCCCGTCCTTGATCTGACCTATTATCATACCGCCACCTCCAGAAGTTTAAGGATGAGCGCCATCCTCATGTATTTTCCGTTGAGCACCTGCTTGAAGTAACAGGCTCTCGGGTCGTCGTCCACCGCCACGGATATCTCGTTTACACGGGGCAGAGGGTGCATCACCGAAAGGTCCGCCTTTGCCGCTTTGAGTTTTTCCGGGGTCAGGACGTAGCTGTCTTTGAGTCTCAGGTAATCCGCCTCGTTAAAGAAGCGCTCCCTTTGCACACGGGTCATGTAGAGTATATCCAGCTTGCCGATGTTATCCTCAAGGCTGGTGGACTCAATATAGGGAATGTTGTTTGCCTCCAGCACGTCTGTTTTTATGTACTTGGGAACTTTCAGCTCCTCCGGTGAAATAAGCACGAACTTCACGTTCTCATACCTTGACATGGCGGAAATCAGGGAATGTACCGTCCTGCCGAATTTAAGGTCGCCGCAGCAGCCGATGGTCAGGTTATTGAACGAGCCTTTTTCACGGTAGATGGTAAGCAGGTCGGCCAAGGTCTGGGTGGGGTGGTTGTGCCCCCCGTCTCCGGCATTTATAACCGGCACCCCGGCGGTTCGCGAAGCCACTAACGGCGCGCCCTCTTTGGGGTGGCGCATGGCTATTATGTCGGCATAACAGCCCACTGTTCTGGCTGTGTCCGAAACACTCTCTCCCTTTGCCGCGGAGCTGGAATTTGACTCCGAAAAGCCCAGCACGTCGCCCCCAAGCTCATACATAGCGGCCTCGAAGCTCAGCCTTGTCCTTGTGGAGGGTTCAAAGAAGAGGGTGGCAAGCTTTTTGTGCCTGCAAACCTCCGAATACCTGCCGGGGTTTTCTATAATATCAAGAGCCGTTTCTATGAGCCGGCTTATATCCTCCCGGGAGAGCTGTTGAATATCTATCAGATGTCTCATAGGTTTCCTCCTGTTATCCAGGATTCATCAGAGGGATCGTTGCGAAATTTTATCAGGCGCCGCACGTCTTCGGGCTTTATATAGCCCTCCTGCGCGGCGGTCTCCGCCACGGTGTCAAAATCTGTGAGAGAGATATTTTTGACCCCCGCCGCATTGAGCCGGTCAATGCCCTTCTGCATACCATAGGTGAAGATGCTCACTATTCCAAGCACCTCCGCGCCTGCCTCCCGGAGTACGTTGACAACCTCTATAACACTGCCGCCGGTGGAGATAAGATCCTCCACCACGACTACCTTTTGTCCTTTTTCAAGCCTGCCCTCGATCTGGTTCTGCCTGCCGTGATCCTTGGCTCCGCTCCTGACGTAACCCATGGGCATATCCAGAATGTGCGCCGTGATGGCGGCGTGAGCGATACCTGCGGTGGAGGTTCCCATAAGCACCTCCGCGTCGGGATAATTTTCTTTGATAAGCTGCGCCAGACCGTTTTCAACGTCTGTCCTCACCTTTGGAGCGGTCAGGGTAAGCCTGTTGTCGCAGTAGACCGGGCTTTTGATGCCGCTTGCCCAGGTAAAGGGTTCGTCCGGTCTGAAGAATACCGCTTCAATGGAAAGCAGATCTTTAGCTATCAGTTTTTTCATAGTAACATCCTCCTTTATAGTAAACACCGGAAAACGCCCGTTGACGGGTTGCTCTTGCGCCGTCAAGCAGCGGACGCCCGGATGTGATCAACAATATTTATCCGGCAAAATCTTCAAGACATCTTCTGTAAGCGGCCACGGGATCCTCCGCGGAGGTTATGGGTCTGCCCACAACGATAAGATCGGAACCAAGCTCCTTCGCCTTTGCCGGGGTGGTCACCCTCTGCTGATCTCCCACGTTTCCGTCCGCAAAACGGATACCGGGCGTAACGGTGAGGAAGCCCTCTCCGCAGGTCTTGTGCACCTTGCCCGCCTCAAGGGGGGAGCACACCACGCCGTCCAGCCCGGCCTGTTTGGCGTTAAGGGCATACTGCATGACCACCTCGTCGATGGGTCTGTTTATCAGCAGTTCGTTTTCAAGCCTTGTCTGGTCGATGGAGGTGAGCTGTGTCACGGCGATGAGCAGGGGTCTTGTGCCGTCCCCTCTCGTCAGGCCTTCCACCGCTGCCTTCATCATATCTTTGCCCCCGGCCGCGTGGAGGTTGCAGATATCCACGTCCAGCCCCGAAAGCACTGACATGGCCTTTTTGACGGTGTTGGGTATATCGTGGAGCTTAAGGTCGAGAAATATTCTGTGCCCCCGTGCCTTTATCTCCCGGACTATCTCCGGGCCTGCGCCGTAAAACAGCTCCATACCTATCTTTACAAAGGGCTTTTCCTCTTTGAAGTTATCCAAAAAACGGCAGGTATCCTCCGCCGTGGGGAAGTCGCAGGCAATTATAACGTCTCTTTTCATACTTGAGCCCCTCCGATTATATCTTTGATATTTTTGATTCCGTATTTATCCATTGTTACCGGCAGGTCTTCGATTATTTTTTTGCAGACAAAGGGATCCACAAGATTAGCGGCGCCCACCTGAACGGCGGTGGCTCCGGCCATCATCATCTCCAGCACCGTTTCCGCGCTGTCCACGCCGCCAAGACCGATCACCGGGATCTTGACCGCCTTTGCCGCCTGATAGACCATGCGCAGAGCCACGGGGAACACCGCCGGGCCGGAAAGTCCACCTGTGACGTTTTTGAGCAGGGGCTTGCCCGTCCTGAGATCTATCCTCATGGAGAGCAGCGTATTTATCAGGCTTATTCCGTCCGCTCCCGCCTCCTCGCAGGCGGCGGCTATCTCCCCTATGTCGGATACGTTGGGGGAAAGTTTCATAATAACAGGCTTTGTTGTCACCTGTTTCACCGCTCTGGTCACCTCCGCGGCGGATCGCGGCTCTGTGCCAAAGCTCATGCCTCCGCCGTGGACGTTGGGGCAGCTGATGTTTACCTCCAGCCAGCCCACCTGTTCCTCCTTGTCCAGCCTTTGGCAGACCTCCGTATATTCCTCAAGGGAAAATCCGCTCACGTTTGCCATGACCGGCTTATGAAAAACTTTTTTGAGTCTGGGCAACTCCTCGCTTATCACCTTTTCCACCCCGGGGTTTTGCAGCCCCACAGCGTTTAACATCCCCGAGGGAGTTTCAGCTATCCGGGGAGAGGGGTTGCCGAACCGGGGCTCCCTTGTTGTTCCTTTAAAAGAGAAGGTGCCGAGTATGTTTATATCGTAATATTCCGCGAACTCGTAACCGAAGCCGTAGGTGCCGGAGGCCGGGATAACGGGATTTTCCAGCTCTGTTCCGCAAAGCTCAACGCTCAGTCTTCCCATAATATCTCCTCCTTACAAAGCACCGGACCCTCCCGGCAGATGCGTTTGCTGCCCGCTATTGTCTTGCATGAGCAGCCCATACAGGCGCCGAAGCCGCAGCCCATCCTTCTCTCAAAGCTGAACTGGCCGGAGGTTTTCGACTCCCTGTAAACCGCCCTGAGCATGGGCTCCGGGCCGCAGCAGTAGAAATAACTGTATGCTTTTTCGTTCATTATATTTGTTACAAAGCCCTTTGCGCCGTAACTCCCGTCCACGGTGGTCACTCTGACGTCCGCGCCAAGGCTCCGGAATTCCTCCTCGTAAAACACCTCTGATTTTGTGTTAAAGCCCAGTATCACCAAAACGGTCTTGCCCTGAGATATCAGCTCTTTTGCCAGCAGGTACATGGGCGGCACGCCCACGCCGCCGCCTATCAAAAGCGGCGCGCCCCCGGAGGGAGACAGGTCGTAACCGTTGCCAAGACCCGTGAGCAGATCCAGCTTTTCGCCGGGCAGCATTGCGGAGAGCTTTTCCGTCCCCCTGCCCACGGCTTTATAGACCAGCGTCAGGGTGTCTCCGTTCAGATCGCAGACGGAGATGGGGCGTCTCAGGTAAAACCCCTCTATCAGTATATTGACGAACTGGCCGCAGCCGGTTATGCCGGAGGCGTCTCCCGTGAGTTTTATTTCAAAAACATTGTCCGTCAGCCCTTTGTTGCTTTGGACTGTGAAAATCCCCTGTTTCATTCGGTTTGTCTCTCCTCAGGCTTTATAAGCGACTCTGCCGCCGCAAACGGTCAGCAGACATTTTCCGTAAACCTCTGCGCCCTCAAAAGGTGTGCTTTTTCCCATTGACAAAAAATTCTCCGGGTCTATCCTGTAACAGGCGTTAAGGTCAAACACCGTAAAATCATCCCCCGTATCTA
>CAMOTT010000146.1 GCA_946626015.1 uncultured Clostridia bacterium
GGCGCGGCATACATCTACGCCCCTCAAAAAGGTGCGACCCCGGAGCAGGTCAAACAGCTTGACGAGGGCCTGCGTCACCTTGCGGATACTCTGACGCGGCTTGGTAAAACCGGTTTTGATATTCCCGGTTCCGGCGCGGCAGGAGCCCTTGGCGCCGGGGTGATAGCCTTCACCGGTGGCAGGCTCAAACGGGGCATAGACGCAGTGCTTGACGCCGTGGATTTTGGCAAAAGAGCTCAAGCAGCCGACTACATCATCACCGGGGAAGGCTCTCTTGACAATCAAAGCTTTTTCGGCAAGGTCATAGACGGTATAATCGCCCGGAGCGGCAAAGCTGAGGTCATAGCCCTTGTGGGAAGTTCAAAAATAACCGACTATAAAAAGTACGGCCTGTCCGCTGTGTTTGAGACAAATCCTGACCACCGTCCATTTAAAGAAATAGTCAATACTGCGGAAAAAGACCTTGACGTCTGCGCGGCGAAATTAGCGGACTATCTGGCGTCAAAATAACAGCAGTAAAACTTTTAAAGCGTGCCTTGCTTGAACGCAAAGCACGCTTTTTGATCGCTCTTTTTTATTCTTCTCTAAGGAACGGAAGTACCGTGTTGACGGTGCGCTCACCCTCGTCATAGACGAAGATGTGCCCGGAGTTTTCATACGAAACCAGCTTCATCTGAGGCAGGAACATCTTCATCCGCTCCGCCTGATAGTAGGGCATGGTTTTGTCCGCCGTGCCCCAGACCACCAGCACGGGCACCTTGCTTTTGCCTGTGCCCTCGTAGCCCTTTTCGGACTCCTCAAAGTTCAGCAGGGTGTACCTCATGCTGGAAAGAGTGGCTCTGATCATACCCTTATACTGTATACATTCCGCGAATTGCCGCCTGTATTCGTCCGCAACCTCGTCGCCGCTGTATATCATCTCCGAGGCGCAGCCCTTTGTCAGGATCTTGCCCCCGATGGTATTGAACATCAGCTCGCCGAGCCCCTTTATTTTAGCCAATTTCATATAGAAAGGATAATCGTAACGCATCCCTGCCGGGGCAAGGAGCACCAGTTTTTTGACCTTTTCCGGGTGCTTTGCGGTGTAGGATGTGGTTATAGTGCCGCCCATGGAGGTGCCGAAAAGATAAAACGGCTCATCACCGATAACGGCATCCGTCAGCTCCTCCAGCTGCCTGACAAACAGAGCCGGGTCATATTTTGCCTTTATCCTCTCCGAAAGGCCTCTGCCGATCAAGTCATAGCGCAGAACCTTGTAGCCCTCTTTTACCAAACCCTCGGCAATTTTGTCATATATGTACAACGGCGTGGCGTAGCCGTGCACAAGGACGACCCATTCCGTGCCCTCGCCCTCGCATTTATAGTGGGTGAAACCCAATGGCAGGTCGATAAACTCACCCTCCGACCTTTCTCTGACCTCTTTTGTCAGCTTGAGGGAATTGGCCTTGTAATCGGTATAATTCATATCAACACCTCAAATATGAAAGGATAACGGATAAATTATAGCATATATTTTCCCCTAAAACAATATAAAAAACGGCTCTCTCAAAAAAAGAGAGAGCCAAGTTTTTTTGCGCTTTGCCGATCAGTATTAAGCTTAATACCAAATCCAGCCGAACAAGAAAATTTTAATAAGCATCTGCCAGAAGGTCACCTTTACAGTGACGTTACAGGAACGCTGCAATACATTGCCGGTTGGATAAACGGCAGTCACCGTAATAGTTGCCGTACCTTTTTTTACGCCCTGAACATTGCCGTCAGTATCCACAGTCACGATCTCCGGATCTGACGAAGTGTAGAACAACCTATCATACCCTGTTCCGCTTAAGAATGCTGTCATATTTACAGGCTTTTTGTAATACACCGTAAAATCCGAGACAAAGAGTAACTCAATCGGCTCGGCCACCTGAATCTTAAATTCAGCGCTCAAGCCCATGTAAGTAATCGTAATCATCTGTTGACCGGGCCTATACGGATCATAGCATTTGTATCCAATTTCATAATCAGGATATGAAATTAGATACTTCAAGCCATCTCTGTCGGTGTAAAAAAGCTTCAATCCTGTAAGGTCAAGGTTTTCACCATACTGATAACTCAACTTATAAGGTTGCTTAGCAATGATGAGAGATTCCAGATTCTGCCTCTCTCTAACTGTTACGTTGAAGGATGCCTTAACAACGGTCTCGCCTTCTGTGTAAGTAACGTCGATCTTTGTTGTTTCTTTTGCTACTTTTGCGGGAGAAAATACAAATGTGCCTGTTGCTTCACCAAACTTAGCTGTCTTGGTCTCGTCATCGACTTTGTACTCAATGACTAAACCTGCAAGGTTAACTGTGTCACCCTCGACGTAAGCTGTCTTTGTGGGGTTGATTTTGACTGTTCCTGCGATGTCCGCTGCGAAAGCCATAGTGCTCATGGACACTACGAACAACGCTGCAAGAAGAACTGTGAGAATCTTTTTCATGTTTTTTCCTCCTGAAATTAAGAATCGTAACCGAAGATACGCACGAAAAATACATAGCTGCGTTTGCCGCGACACAATTTCACGTGGGATTCGAGAAGCGTTAAAAATGGAACCTGTACTTTTACCATAAAGAATAAAAAATACACTTTCCAGAAATCCCCGGATAATAATTGTGCGACAAAAACAGTTTAACAAACATTTTTAATAATTACAATACAATTTTTCAATATTTTATTTTTATGATTGCGCTTTTTTGTTGCACAGCTGAAGGAAGCGGGAAAAATTTGCTTGCGAATTATCGCGCAGACACTGATTTTTATTTATAATATTCCGCATACCACTCGGCAAAGGCTCTCAAGCCCTCACGAATACCGATCTTCGGCGTAAAGCCGTAGTCGCGTTCCAAGGCCTCGGAGTCCGCGTAGGTCACAGGCACGTCCCCGGCCTGCATTCCCACCAGCTCCCGGTGGCCCTCAAAGTCGTAATCCTCCGGCAGAACTCCGGCTCTGACCAATTCCTCCTGCAGGATGCTGATATAGTCCAGCAGGTTTTCCGGCTGGCCGCCGCCGATGTTGTAGACCGCGTAGGGAGGTACGGGCAGCCCGTCCTCACCGTTTTTCTTCTCCGGGGCGCCCTGCATAACACGGTAAACGCCCTCGACGATATCGTCAACAAAGGTGAAATCCCGGCGCATATCGCCGTAATTGAAGATCTGGATGGTCTTGCCAGCAACCAGCTTTTGAGTTGCGGAATAATAGAACATATCCGGTCTGCCCGCCGGGCCGTAAACCGTAAAGAAGCGCAGCCCTGTTGACGGAATGTTGTAGAGCTTGCTGTATGCGTGGGCGATAAGCTCGTCGCTCTTCTTGGTAGCGGCGTAAAGGCTCACGGGATTGTCCACCTTGTCCTCCGTGCTGAAGGGCACTTTTTTGTTGCCGCCGTAAACGGAGGAGCTTGAGGCGTAGACAAGATGCTCCACAGGGTTGTGACGGCAGGCCTCCAGCAGGTTGTAGAAGCCGATGATATTGGACTCAATGTAAACGTCCGGGTGGTCTATGGAATACCGCACCCCGGCCTGAGCCGCAAGGTTCACCACAACATCAAATTTATACTTTGCGAAAAGCTCGTCTATCAGGGTCTTATCGCCTATGGAGCCTTTTACGAACACGTGCTTGACCGGGGAGGTCTTTGCCGCTGCTTCGATCAGACCCAGGCGGTACTCCTTGAGCGCCGGATCATAGTAATCGTTCATATTGTCAAGGCTGACCACAGTGCCGCCGCTCATCTCCCTGAGCAGGCGGATAACAAGGTTCGCGCCGATAAAACCGGGGGAACCTGTCACCAATATGGTTTTGTTATTCAAATCTATGCGCTGCATTTAATCCCTCCTGAAAAGATCTCTTGTGTATACTTTTTCCTGCACATCATCCAACACGCTGTCGTAACGGTTTGCCACGATGCAGCCGCACATGGCTTTGAACTTCTCAAGATCGTTGACCACAGCGGAGCCGAAGAATGTTGAACCGTCCTCAAGGGTAGGCTCATAGATAACCACAGTTGCGCCCTTGGCCTTTATTCGCTTCATAACGCCCTGAATGGAGGATTGACGGAAGTTGTCGGAGTTGGACTTCATAGTCAGGCGGTACACGCCCACAATAACGTCCTTCTGCTGGCTTTCCCTCACAGCTGAGTAATCCTCATTGTTGCCGTATGTACCGGCGATCTCCAACACCCGGTCAGCTATAAAGTCCTTTCTCGTCCTGTTGCTCTCCACGATGGCTTCGATCAGATTATTTGGCACGTCCCTGTAATTTGCAAGGAGCTGTTTTGTATCCTTGGGCAGGCAATAGCCGCCGTAACCAAATGAGGGATTGTTATAATAATCTCCCACGCGCGGGTCAAGGCACACGCCCTTGATGATGGGCGCGGTCTTAAGATTCTTGACCTCGGCATAGGTGTCCAGCTCATTGAAGTAGCTGACGCGCAGGGCAAGATACGTGTTGACAAAGAGCTTTGTGGCCTCGGCCTCGGTGGTCTCCATAAACAGCACCGGGATGGCGGTCTTGACAGCCCCCTGCTGCAAAAGAGCCGCAAACTGCTCCGCGGCGGGCATATTGGCCTCGTCAGAGCCTACAATGATCCTGCTGGGGTAAAGGTTATCGTAAAGCGCCTTGGACTCTCT
>CAMOTT010000147.1 GCA_946626015.1 uncultured Clostridia bacterium
AAGGCATAACGCCGTCGCCAATCATAAAGGTTGTGCTGCGGATATGGTCGGTGATAACGCGGAGGGAAACGTCACTCTTCTCGTTGTCATGGTACTGTATACCGGCGATCTTCATAACGTGCTTCATTATGTTCTGAACGGTATCAACCTCGAACAGATTGTCAACGCCCTGTGAGATGCAGGCCAGTCTTTCAAGACCCATGCCGGTATCTATGTTGCACTTTTCAAGGTTGGAGTAATTGCCCTGCCCGTCGTTGCTGAACTGGGTGAACACCAGGTTCCAGAACTCCACGTAACGGTCGCAGTCGCAGCCCACTTTGCAGTCCGGCGAACCGCAGCCATACTTCTCGCCTCTGTCGTAGTATATCTCTGAGCAGGGGCCGCAGGGACCTTGGCCAAGCTCCCAGAAGTTGTCCTCTTTGCCCAGCCTTACCATATGATCCGGGGAAACGCCGACCTCTTTTGTCCAGATATCGTACGCCTCGTCATCATCAAGATAGACGCTGACGTAAAGCTTGTCCGGCGACATCTCCATGACCTCTGTGCAGAATTCCCAAGCCCACTTTGTGGCCTCGTGCTTGAAATAATCTCCAAAGGAGAAATTGCCCAGCATCTCAAAGTATGTGCCGTGGCGTGCTGTTTTGCCCACCCTCTCGATATCAGGAGTTCTGATACACTTCTGGCAGGTGGTGACTCTCTTCCTCGGAGGGGTCAGCTCACCGGTAAAGTATTTCTTGAGAGGCGCCATACCGGCGTTTATGAGCAGCAGGCTCTTATCCCCCTGAGGGATAAGGGGAAAGCTGGGCAAACGCAGGTGACCCTTGCTCTCAAAGAAAGAGAGGTATTTCTCACGTAATTCATTAAGTCCTGTCCATTCCATCGAAAAAATCGCGCTCCTTATTCTGTCGGCATTTTGATATACCGCTAATTTGATAAATACAATAATACCCCTTATTATATTAAAAATAATAATATCATAGTAGACAGACTTTGTCAACTTTTATACTGCACAAATGCGGAGAAAAACCTGCGTATTTTTTTGCGCAAAAAGGCACACAGACATAGCCCTTTACGTCTGTGTGCCGAAATTCATATTAAATTCAAATACACGCCGATAAGCCCTGAGATTTATGCTTATCTGCGGTTACTCTTTTAATACATTCCGCCGCCCTGCGCCGCCATTGCCGCCGCGTTTGCCGCGTCAGCCGCCGGATCGGGTTTGTCCGCCACAAGGCTCTCTGTTGTGAGGACCATGCTTGCAACGCTGGCCGCGTTCATAAGCGCTGAACGGGTGACCTTTGTGGGGTCAAGGATACCGGCCTCAGCCATATCAACATACTCATCCGTGGCGAAGTTGTAGCCGAAGCCCACCTTGCCGGAGTTGATGATCTCGTTGACTATGACAGAGCCTTCAAGACCGGCGTTTGCCGCGATCTGGCGTACAGGCTCCTCAAGAGCCTTGAGAACGATGCGGATGCCTGTCTTTTCGTCCGCGTCCTCGGTCGCCTCAAGGAGATCCACAACTGAGGGGATGGCGTTGACAAGAGCAACGCCGCCGCCTGCTACCGAACCCTCTTCAACAGCCGCCTTTGTGGCCGCGAGCGCGTCCTCGATGCGGAGCTTTTTCTCCTTCATCTCTGTCTCTGTGGCAGCGCCCACACGCACGACAGCTACGCCGCCGGCAAGCTTAGCAAGACGCTCCTGGAGCTTCTCGCGGTCAAAGTCGGAGGTGGTGTCTTCGATCTGCTTTCTGATCTGTGTAACTCTGCTCTTGATCTTTTCCTTATCTCCTGCGCCGTCAACGATAATGGTGTTCTCCTTTGAGATCTTGACCTGACGGGCACGGCCGAGCTGCGTGATCTGTGTATCCTTGAGCTCAAGGCCAAGATCGGACGTGATGACTTCGCCGCCTGTAAGTGTAGCGATATCAAGGAGCATCTCCTTGCGTCTGTCGCCGAAGCCGGGAGCCTTTACGCAAACGCAGGTAAAGGTGCCGCGAAGCTTGTTGACAAGGATCGTTGAAAGAGCCTCGCCCTCAACGTCCTCGGCGATTATAACGAGCTTTTTGCCGGATTGGAGTATCTGCTCAAGCAGGGGCAGGATCTCCTGAATTGAAGAGATCTTTTTGTCTGTTATAAGAAGGTAAGCGTCGTCGATAACGGCTTCCATCTTATCTGTATCGGTTACCATGTAGGGTGAGATATATCCTCTGTCAAACTGCATACCTTCAACAACGTCGGAATAAGTGCTGGCGATCTTGGACTCCTCAACGGTGATAACGCCGTCTGCCGTGACCTTCTCCATAGCGTCGGCAATGATCTGTCCAAGCTCCGCGTCGCCGGATGAGATAGTGGCGATACGGGCAATATCCGAGGTGGATGTTACGGGCTTTGAGTTCTTTTTGACGGTTTCGATAGCTGTATCAACAGCCTTCTGCATACCCCTCTTGACAACCATGGGGTTTGCGCCTGCGGCAACGTTCTTCATACCCTCACGGACAAGCGCCTGGGCAAGGAGCGTGGCTGTAGTTGTGCCGTCGCCTGCCACATCGTTTGTCTTTGTTGCGACCTCTTTGACGAGCTGTGCGCCCATGTTCTCAAAAGCGTCCTCAAGCTCAACGTCCTTTGCGATGGTAACGCCGTCGTTAGTGATAAGAGGAGCGCCGTACTTTTTGTCAAGCACAACATTGCGTCCCTTAGGGCCGAGGGTGATTTTTACTGTGTTGGCAAGCTTGTCGATACCTGCCTGTAAAGCTTTCCTGGCTTCTTCGCCGTATATAATTTGTTTAGCCATAATAAATTCCTCCTAAATCATTATTCTACTATTGCAAGAATATCGCTCTGGCGTACTATGGTATATTCCTCTTTATCGAGCTTAACCTCTGTGCCGGAATACTTGCTTGTTATAACTTTGTCTCCGACCTTTACGTACATCTCAACTTCCTTGCCGTCCACTGTTCCGCCGGGGCCTACCGCCACGACTTCCGCTACCTGGGGCTTCTCCTGAGCAGCCGCCGCAAGGATAATGCCGCTTTTAGTCGTCTCCTCAAGCTCAACGAGCTTGACTACAACACGGTCTGCAAGTGGTTTGATTGTCATAATTATTCCTCCAATTTATCAAAATTTTTCAATGAAACCATTTTAGCACTCTCGTCCTCTTAGTGCTAATGCCTATTTTAGCCACTTTTTTTGGAAAAATCAAGAGTTTTTTTCAAAGTTTACAATTGCTTAACAAATTCACATCCTCCGACGTTTTTCGCGGCGTATTCCGGAGCCTGGACACCGGCAGACTACCAAAAACACAAAAAGAAATTTATAACATTCTATTGATATTGCCGTAAGCCGAGACTATAATTGTTTTATAATTTTTCTACAAAATATGATATGGCGCAAAAGTTTACAATATGTTAATGCTTTTGGTTCTTTAATGGTATATACTTATGCTGTATCTATAAAAACTGCACTTTGGGAGGAAACGTCCGATTGTTTGGCTATATCCGAGCGTATAAACCGGAAATGAAGTTCAAGGACTACGATATTTACCGCGGCGCGTACTGTTCCGTTTGCAGACAGCTGCTCCGCAGTTACGGCCCCGCGGCTCAGCTGACCCTGAGCTACGATACCGCTTTTCTGGCTTTGGTTCTGATGGCCTTTTCCGAACCCTGCCCCCGGTTTGAAAAGGGGCGTTGCTGTTATAACCCCCTTAAAAAATGCCACAAGTGCGTAAGCGACGGCGGCGCTGTTGAAACGGCGGCCGACATTTCAATGATACTCGTCTACTACAAGATACGGGACAATATAACCGACAGCAAATTTCCGAAACGAACAGCCGTAAAGCTGATAAGCCCCATTTTTTCGCGGTTCCACAAAAAAGCCGCCTCCAAACAGCCGGAGGCCGAAAAAATCATCGCCGAGGCTATGGAAAAGCAGGCTCAAGTCGAGGGTGACGTCGACACCGGGCTTGACAAAGCGGCTCATCCTACCGCCCATGCAATGGGCAGGCTCTTTGAGCTTTTGCTTGGGAATAACGGCGATATGTACCGCTTCGGGTATCTGATCGGGCGGTTCGTTTATATCATGGACGCGATCGACGATGTTGAGGACGACATTAAAAGCGGCAGCTTCAACCCTCTCAAAACAAAGTACAAAAACGGCGAAGAATTCCGGCAATATTCGGACGGCGCGCTGAACCTGACCGCAACGGAGCTGATAAAAACCTACGAGGGACTCTCTCCCCTGCGTTATGGCAGCATACTTGAGAACATAATCTATTTCGGGTTATCCGCCAGCGAGCAAAACCTTCGCGGCAAAAGCTCCTCAACCGAAACCCGCGGCTGAGCAAAAATGATAGATAATCATTAAAACAATATTATCCCCGTCAAGAAGTCTCTCTCCTGCGCTCCCTCGGCTTTTTGACTTTCTCCCCTGTGAGCTGAGCGTAAATCCTTTGAAAGGGGTATGTACCGGCTTTGGCCGTATCATACGGGAAAATCATATGAGAAATCCTTATGAGGTTTTGCAGGTCAACGAAAGCGCCTCCGATGCGGACATAAAGGAGGCCTACCGCAGGCTTGCCAGAAATTACCAGGAGGACGGTTCGGAATATGCTCAGGAAAAGCTGAAAGAACTG
>CAMOTT010000148.1 GCA_946626015.1 uncultured Clostridia bacterium
ATTTCCTTAAAAACAACCAGATAGAATGGTATAAGTCATCCGTTGAGGAGACAAAGAAAAAATACGGCGACGTAAAATCCATGATGTATATGCACATTCCCCTTGTGGAGTACGGCGAGGCTATCACGCCGGACGAAAAGGGCGGATATAAGTTTACCGATAAATGCCGGTACATTTACGGCGCGGCCTATGAGTCCGTGGGCAGCTCCGAGTTCAACAGCGGTATGTTCGACGCCATACTTGAGGGCAAAAGCACCCAGGCTGTATTCAGCGGCCACGACCACGTAAACGACTACTGTGTTGAGTACAAGGGCGTTTACCTTGTTTACAGCCAGTATGGCGGATATGAGACCTACACCATGGGCAGCAATTACTCCTGGGATGAAAAGGATTGGCCTCAGGGCGTTACCGTAACGGACATCAAGCCGGACGGATCGCTTGAGATAAGCCGCAGATTTAACAGCGAATTACTGTAAGCGAATACTGAAATCAAATAACATAACAAAACACGGAACCGCAAGCTGAACGCAGTTCCGTGTTTATTTTTTCCTTATATTACTTCTTGTTTTCTTTTTTTTCGCTCTTTTTTGCTTTTTCGGCATCTTCCGCCTCTTCTTCCTTGCGGATTTTGCTGTATTTTACGTTGAGCAGTATCAGAGCTGTGCTGACGATAATGCCCATCAAGGCCACAACGATGATGAGGATTATCCTGCCGTCAAAGGAGGACTCCTTCTCGGTTGACGCGGGAGCGGAAATAATTTTTTGGTTGCCCCAGAGGGCAGGATGGTTTATTTCCTGATTGAGCGCCGCCCCTGTTGTGCTTATCGCGTAGGCCGCGGGAGAAATAACCGATATAAACGCCAGAAGAACCAGAAGCAATGATAATACTTTTTTCAATTAAAACAGTTCCTTTCAACAATGAGATTTATACCTTTATTTCTACGTTAAGCCCCAACAGATCGCTGTACTTGTCCAATATCGGGCGCACGTCGTCGCGGATGAATTCCTCTGTCTGCTGGACAGCTCTGCCAACGTAAAGCGATGGGTCCATAAGCTCGTTAAGCCTGTCCTCCGAGATGCCAAAGGCCGGGTCTGCGGCAATTCGCTTTAGCAGGTCGTTTTTGCCGCCCTCCTGCTTGACCACCTTGCCGGCAGCCATGGAGTGGACGCGGATCTTTTCGTGGAGCTCCTGCCTGTCTCCGCCTCTTTTGACGGCCTCCATCATAATGTTCTCCGTGGCCATAAATGGGAGCTCGGACATAAGGTGGTTTTCGATCATCTTGGGGTAAACCACAAGACCGCTTGAGATATTTATGTAAAGCTCCAGTATAGCGTCCGTTGCAAGGAAGGCCTCGGCCACGCTGATGCGCCTGTTGGCCGAGTCGTCCAGAGTGCGCTCAAACCACTGGGTCGCCGCGGTGATAGCCGGGTTCTGGGCGTCGATTATAACGTACCTTGCCAGAGAGGCGATGCGCTCGCTGCGCATGGGGTTGCGTTTGTACGCCATGGCCGAGGAACCGATCTGATTTTTCTCAAAGGGTTCTTCGATCTCCTTAAGATTTTGCAGCAGGCGCAGGTCGTTGGTGAACTTTGCGGCAGATTGAGCGATGCCCGAAAGAACCGCCAGCACCTGAGCGTCAACCTTGCGCGAGTAGGTTTGGCCGGAAACGGGATAACAGCCGTCAAAGCCCATCTTTTCGGCGATTTTTTTGTCAAGCTGTTTTACCTTGTCTGTGTCGTTGTCAAACAGCTCCATAAAGCTTGCCTGGGTGCCTGTGGTGCCCTTGGAGCCCAGCAGACGCATACTGCCCATGCGGAATTCAAGCTCCGCAAAATCAAGAAGCAGATCGTTTAGCCACAGGGTCGCCCTTTTGCCCACTGTGGTGGGCTGCGCAGGCTGGAAATGGGTAAACGCGAGGCAGGGAAGGGCTTTGTGCTCCTCCGCAAAATTCGCGAGCTTTTCTATGAGATTGACCAGCTTTTTGCGGACTAATTTCAGCCCCTCCGTCATGGTTATGATATCGGTGTTGTCACCCACATAACAGGAGGTGGCTCCCAGATGGATTATGGGCTTGGCCTTGGGGCACTGCTCGCCGTAGGCATATACGTGGGACATAACGTCGTGACGGACGAGCTTTTCCCTCTCCTGCGCCACCTCGTAATTTATGTCGTCGGCGTTTGCCTTTAGTTCTGCGATCTGCTCATCGGTTATATTGAGGCCGAGCTCTTTTTCGCTTTCCGCAAGAGCGATCCATAATTTACGCCAGGTTTTGAACTTGAAGTCGGGAGAAAAGATGTACTGCATCTCCTTGCTGGCATATCTGGAATTAAGCGGAGTTTCATATGTGTTCTTCATATGCCGGTTCCTTTCTGTGAATGCCGATAATAATTATTATTCGACGGTAACTGTTCCGTCTGAGGTGATAGTCACTTTCATGCCATCCTGAACATAATTCAGGAATTCATCCCCAAGGCGGTCAACTGCCACGATGGTGCTGTCCGTCCAGACGTCCGCCAGGATAACGCCTGCCGCCGCAAGGGAGTCAATGGACTCGGAAAAGAGCATGGCCGCAGGGGCAATGCCCAGGGCGCTGACGGTGTGCAGAACCATTCCGCCGGTGGTCGAACCGATTGTCTTGGGCAGGCAAAGGATCTTGCCTGTGAGCGGCTTGTTGTATATATCGGAGTTGTTCTGATCTGAACAGATAACTTCCTTTTTCTTCATAAGCGCGCTTTTCTGGAAGGTGGCAAGGGTGTTTACACCTTGTCTTGATACCACGGCCTCCCCTGTGATGTCGCCTGCTATAACAGGTCTGCCTTTAAATTCTTTTGCCATGATCAAAAGCCCCCCTTAACAGCAATTTTTGTGATCTCGTCGTCTGTAAAATAGCGCGAGGTGGTATATGTGCGCAGCTTGTTTGAGTTTGTGATCACAGGCTTTTTGCCGCACAACGGGTTGTTCATGTACATCAAAGGACAGATACTGGTCAGCTTTACGCCAAAGCTTATAAGCTTGTCATAGGCAACCTTGTTGTCCTTCTTGAAATGCTCGATCACTTCGGGGGCTGAGGTCATGATAGTAGTTAAGACCACTTTTGTTTTGTTCTGCTTTTTAAGCTCTGCTTCAAATCTTTCGGCCCATTCACCGAGCTGTGAATAGGAGAGGTGGGGACAGCCTATGAAGCAGCGTTCGGGTCGGGCGTTTTTATCCTCCCAGATAACAGGGTAGTTGTTCTTGACGCGCTCAAGCTCGGCGTCGTCTATTACGTATACCTTTGCATCGTCGTTTATGAGAGCTTCGCCTGATTCCACAGCCTCCGGGGTGAGGTTGTCAACGTGGTAAAGACCCACTGCGCCGTTGGAGGCTGTTGCCGCGCCCATATCCTTAAGATAGGATTTTACAGAATCTGTGAGCTCGGTGCCAAGGAACTTATCCAGCCCCTTTATGTAGGGGACGTCCTCCATGACCTTAAGACCTATGGCGCTGCCCAAAACCTGAGCCTCGGGACGGCGTGTGGTTTTGACCTCAATGATCCACTTTGCCTTTCTGCCCTCATTTGTGAGCAGATCGAACTCGGGAACCTTGCCCAGGATACTGCCGAAAAGCTCGATTATTCCTGAGTTTCGGTTGCAGCGCGCGCCTAAAACGGAGTTGGCGTACACAACGGCGGAGGATTCCGCCCAGGAGAGTACATCGCCCTTCTTGGGCACGTTGCCCACCTCGTCCATGTAGCAGGTACAGGTAAAGGATTTTGAGCTTTTGAGACCGAGCTTTTTAAGCTGTATCTCATAGGGCTTCTGCATACCGTAGAGGATCTTGTTGAAGATAAGCTTTTCTATAAGATTGCATTTTACGTTGTCGTAATCAATGGGTCTGGGGTCAACGGTGAAGGGCTGAGCCGATTTAAGACCCCCGTCTATCAACTCATCCATGATAGAAAAAACAGGCTTGAGCACGGAGATACCGAAGCTGGTCACAAGATGGCCTTTGGCTGTAACGGGAACAAAACGCTCTGCTCCGAAAGCGTCACCGTAAAGCACCAAAGTCTTTATGACCTTGGCCATTGCCGGCCCCTTTGAGCCGTTGAGAATGGCTTCCTCTTCGGGGGTAAGTTTCATTTTGTAATTCAAAGCATTTCCCTCCTTATTTTATAAACTCAGCGCGAGAGCATAACCGGATTTTGTAGCCTCAAAAACTTTTCCGCCCTTGAAGCTGTCGCCGATGTTGTAGACCTCTTTGTCTTTCAGTTCCTTCTGCATTTCAAGGAACAGGCTTTCGTCCGGGACTCCGCCTGCGGCAAGGATGGTAAGATCCGCGCGGATCGTCTCCTCCACAATATCCTCTTTGATTTTGGGAGCGAGGGGATTTAACACGTTCTCCGGAAGGATGGGGCTCCACATCACAAAGGGATTGGGCACGGTTTTTGAACGGTTGCGGATGATCTTAACACCGTCGGGCAAAAATTCCGCAAGACGGGTGCAGTTGTAGATGTTTATTCCTGCGTCATTCATATACTTGAGCATATAGCCCCTGTTGGCTGT
>CAMOTT010000149.1 GCA_946626015.1 uncultured Clostridia bacterium
ATATCCCAAAGAAAAGCCTGACCAAAGCCTTCAGTAATGCCGAAAACGTAATTGTTGCTGTCGATCTTACCAACAAGAGTGTGGTCAAAGTGGTTTTTGGAATCGACTTCATGCCAAACCGCATAATCTCTCCAGATGTTTGAAATGTCGCCTGTTTCCTCAAGCTTGTACTTCTCGCCCTTCCAGATAACGGGGTAGGTATAAGCTACGGTATTTGTTACGCCCTTTGCACGCCATTCCTGATAGTTTTCCTTGGAAACGATTTTGTGCTCAGCCTCATTGTAAAGTGAGTGGAACTCCCATGTGCCGTCCTCATACCAAAGGAGAGAGGGGGTGGGGACGACGTTATCGTCATTAACAAGTTCTCTGTTCTTGATAACTGTTGCGTTGCCGACACCTTCTACGCCATGGAGGTATACGTATTCGTTATATCTGTTGTGGACGCACATCTCGTTATTAACAGCGATAAGAGCGCCTGTTTCCTGAGCGATCTTAACCACCGGAGCCTCAAAGTAACCGGGCTTTTCGTGGAAGGTGATACTTGAATCCCTCATCTGGACCTTGTCGGGGGTAGTTGTTACCTTGGCGATATAAGCGTAGTAGTTGGGAGCGGTTCCGATCTTCTCTTCTTCGCTGAGGCGACCCTTAACTCTGTCTGTAACGTCGATCTTCTCAACTGTTACCTGGCTGCCGTTTGAATTTGTCTTCCAGGATTTTACGCACTCAAAACCTTCAACAAGCTCTGACTTCCAGGGAATTTTGCTCTCCTTGATCTTGTAGGGAGAGGATTTCTTCCTGCAGAAAAGGCAGAGACAATCGGAAGAGTTATTGCCCAAACCGAGAGCGTCAGAGCTGTTTTTGCCTGCCGCGCTTGATGTTTTGGACTCAGTCTTTTTGCCGAGTTTTTCAACAACGGTGGTGGCTACGGTCTCTGCGGCCCTGGTAGCCTTTTCTGCCACCGTGGTTTTTTCTTCCTCCGTGGTCTTTTCCTCAACAGTGGTTGTTTCCGTTGCTGTGGTGCTCTGCTTGACTTCTTTTGTCTGTGCAACTGTGGCGGCGGGAGCAGCGGTTTCTTCCTCTGCGATTTCCGTGATCTCAGGAGCCGCAACCTCCTCTTTGACCGCGGCAGTCTGCACAACGGCCTCTTTAGCCTCATTGTTGGCCTTGCGGTGCATTGCCGAATTGACCGGGAAAACAGCTATACCGGCCAATATGGCTACAACCGCAGCCGAAGCAATAATTTTCTTTTTCATTGAAAATCACCCCGAATAAATCTTTTCATAATATAATATAGCTATTATAAGTTTAGCATACAACAATAAGAAAATCAAGAAAATTTTTCATTTTTTCGGACAATCTTTAGAATAAATATTAGAATAAATAAAAGAAAGGGGCTTAAAAGCCAAAGACATTTACTTTAAGAATTATTTTCAATATTTATAGCGCCCAGCCTGTACCGGCCGTCCTTACAAGGAGCATCTGTGGCAAAATGCACGTTTTCTACTGCATCGTCACGTATTGATATCTCTATATCGTATCCGCCTGCCTGTATATTTTCGGGAAGCTTTATTTGTATCGTTTCCCTGATGCTGCCCGGCATCCATTGGCGGATATCCGTTTTCGTCTCAAAAACGTATGTCTCCGCATTGCCGTTGAGAGTAATATACAGCGGAATTTTATGGTAACAGGGCGCCACTCCGACGTTTTCTATATCCAGAACAAGCTCCAAGGTGTCAGCCGCAAGAGCTTTTTCGGGGTATGAAAAGGAACTTATACTGTAATGATATCCCATTTTTGAGAGCCAGTATTTAACCTTTTCCTCCCACTCGTAAGGGATGGGGAGAGACTTGGGATTGAATGACGAAATGTGCCATTGCAGGGTCTTTTCGATTATATTGTCCAGATCCCAGCCCTGCCTTTTCCATTCGCACATCCACCAGTAGGCCTCAAATGAAACGGGGGCGGTTTTCCAATAATCGGCTATCAGCGCGATTTTCGGAGGATACAGATCCTCCGTATGGTGCGGGTCTCCCAGACCGTCTGCCCGCCAGCCGATATTGGTACGCTGCCGGAGGTAGTTCAGGATATCCGTGTGCTGGTACTGGGAAATGAGCTGGGTGTGTTTGAAAGCCTCAACATAGGCGTCAAATATGCTTTCGATATCCTCTTGACTGTAAAAGCGGAGGTTGTAACCCTCGCCCCAGGCGCCGGGCATGGAGATATCTATGGCGTCAAATACCGGATCTTTGTCGAATTTTTCGCCGATCTTTCTCACCGCTTTGCAAAAGAGCTTTATAAACAGCGGATCGGTGGGGGAGGCTTTGACCCTTTTGCCCTCCGGCCTTTCGGGGCAGGGGATCAGCGATTTCAGCCACTCCGGCACGTCGTCGCAGGCTCTTGTGCTGTGGGGCATCAGGCGGAAGATAAGGCTCTGATGTTTTGCCCGCGCTTTTGCTATAATATCCTCAATAAAGCCGTAGTTATAAACTCCCTGTTCCGGCTCGAACTCTTTCCACAGAATCCTGATATAAGCTATGGTGCTGTCCGGGTAATAGCCCTGCTGCCTGCCGTTCTGCTCCACATATTCCGGGATAGGATAGCACTCCACGTTCTCCGTTTCGCACATATTGTTTTCCGGCTTTACCACGATATCAGAGTAAAGCTCACCGCCGCGGAAATGCTGGAAGCTCATAATGCCGCAATAGGGATTTTGCCCTATCTCCGCCGCGTATTTAAAATAATTTTTTTTGTCTGGCTTTCTTAACATAAAACATCTCTCCCAAAGACTTTTTCAGCCACAATTTTACCATCCTGCACGGTCAAATTCAAGCCGGAGGGAGAAATTTTTCATTATACTTGATAATTGCGGAAAGAGTGCTATAATTAGATGGATAAAAATTTTTCGGAGGTATATCGTAATGGTAAAGGGCTCACAGTTATATGAAGGCAAAGCAAAAAAGGTTTTTGAAACGGACGATCCGGAGCTGCTTATCGTCTCTTACAAGGATGACGCAACCGCGTTCAACGGCTTAAAGAAGGGCACCATCCGGGGCAAGGGCGTTATCAACAACAAAATGAGCAACGCGCTTATGAGATATCTTGAAAAGAGCGGTGTTCCCACCCATTTTGTGGAGGAGATAAACGATCGGGATACTATCGTTAAAAAGGTCAGCATCGTTCCCCTTGAGGTCATAATCAGGAACATCGCCGCCGGTTCCTTCTCAAAGCATTACGGCGTTGAGGAGGGCAAACTGCTCAAGATACCCACCATTGAATTCTCCTACAAGAACGATGATCTGGGCGATCCCCTGATCAATGCTTACCACGCCATGGCGCTGGAGCTTGCCTCCGAGGAGGAAATAGAGACCATCAAAAAGTACGCCTTTAAGGTAAACGACGAGCTTAAAAAGTTCTGGCTTTCCTGCGGCGTAACGCTGGTTGACTTTAAGCTGGAGTTCGGCAGACTTTCAGACGGCACCATCGTCCTCGCAGACGAGATCAGCCCCGACACCTGCCGCCTTTGGGACAGCAAAACAGGCGAAAAGCTTGATAAAGACCGCTTCCGCCGTGATATGGGCGGGGTAGAGGACGCTTATCAGGAGATCATGAAGCGTCTGGAAGAGCATATCTGAACTGAAAAGTAAAAAATCACTCAAAACGGCTATCGCAACCAAACGCGGTGGCCGTAATTTTTTGCTGAACGACCCCTTGACAAAACAAATGTTCGGTGATATCATATAGAAAACAAATGTTCGGGGGCTGTTTTAATGGATATTTTTGAAAAACTGAAAATACTTTCTGCGGCGGCGAAATATGACGTTGCCTGCACCAGCAGCGGCGTGGACAAAAGCTCGGTAGGGGGCAGGATTGGTAACGCGGCGGCCTGCGGCATCTGCCACAGCTTTTCCGCGGACGGCAGGTGCATATCTCTGCTCAAGGTGCTAATGAGCAACGCCTGTATCTATAACTGCGCCTATTGCGCTAACAAAATCACCAACGACGTGCCCCGGGCCACATTTACCCCCAGGGAGCTGGCGGAGCTGACCATGAATTTTTACAGGCGCAACTATATAGAGGGGCTGTTTCTCAGCTCGGGGATAGTCAAAAGCCCGGACTACACCTGCGAGCGGATGATCGAGACCCTTAAAATACTGCGCCGCGAATACGGCTTTAACGGGTACATTCACTGCAAGGCCATACCCGGAGCGGACAGCGCCCTTCTGGACGTGCTTGGTATGCTGGCGGATCGTATGAGCGTCAACATAGAACTGCCCACGCAGAAGAGCCTTACCATGCTTGCCCCCAACAAAAGCAAAGAGGCTATCCTGCGCCCAATGGGGCTTATAAGCCATAAGATAAACGAGAACTGCACAGATCTTTTCAAATATAAGCACGCGCCGAAATTTGCTCCGGCGGGGCAGAGTACCCAGATAATCGTGGGCGCTACGGAGGACAGCGACTACACCATCCTCAACCTCTCCGCCGCGCTGTACAAAAAACACTCCCTTAAGAGGGTGTTCTATTCCG
>CAMOTT010000150.1 GCA_946626015.1 uncultured Clostridia bacterium
AATAAAAACCAACTGCGAGAAAGAAAAGCGGGACTACCCCATACATATCACCCAATCCAAACAGGAAGGCATCTCCTACATCCGCAAGCTTGCAAAAACCGGGGAGCATATAAGATTTTACTCCTGCGGCGGCGACGGCACCCTGTTCTGCGCCATCAACGCCTGCTTCGGCTACAAGAACACGGAGATAGCCGTTTTGCCCCTTGGCTCAGGCAACGATTTTATAAGGATACTGGGCAAAAAAGAGGATCTGCTGAACGTCGAGGTTCAGGTCAAGGGCACGCCCACCGAATTTGACGTTATCAAATGCGGAGATAAAATAGCCATCAGTCAGTGCTCCATGGGGCTTGATGCCGAGGTTTGCGCAAAACAGGCGGAATTCAAAAAAATCCCCTTCTTTTCCGGAGAATTCGCCTACACCGCCTCCCTGCTCTACTGCGTTATGAAAAAGGTAAACAATGTTTTCACCGTATCCGTGGATGATGAGCCTCCCGTGACAAAAAAGGTGTTTTTTGCCCTGTGCGGCAATTCAAAATGGTACGGCGGCGGTTACAAAGGCGCCCCTCTGGCAAAGCCTGATGACGGCCTGCTGGACTGCATTGTTGTTGAAAAAAACTGCGGCAGACTCGGACTTTTAAAGCTGATAGGCCCCTACAAAGCCGGAAAACACCTTGATTGGGAAAACACCACCTTTAAAAGAGGGAAAAAGTTTACCGTTCACAGCGATAAACCTGCGGCGGTAAACGTGGACGGCGAGTGCGAATACGTGACAGACAGCACCTTTGAGATCGTTGAAAAGGCCATCAATATAGTCATTCCCTCAAACTCAAGCTACTTTGAGGACAGAAGATCAGGAAAAATCTGAATATTTGCAGTATTTCCCGGCAATACTGCCGGGCAGATGAAGAAAACCGGCTTTGTTTACCATTGCCGGTTTTTATTACATGGCTTTTTGCGGATCATTCGCAAATAATTGACCCGTTATATTTGAGTTTAAAGCTGTGATCCTTTAATTTCCCGGCAAAGAACACCGTATAACAATACCCGTTATACACGTTGAGCATTGCCGAAAAGCCTGTGTGTTCATACAGCTCGACTTGCTTTGCCCCTGCCGGTATATTTACTATCTCTACCTTCAGAACATTCCCGTCGGCCCAGTTGTAAACATTCACCTTGCCCCTCAGGCAGGGCGCTTTTTTATTTCCTCGCAGTTCAACGGAGCAAACCGGTTTGCTTTTTATAAGATCAGAAATACTGTATATCAAAAAATCACCCCTCTGTATCATCCTATGCCAATAGTCTGAGATTGACATAAATACAGAGGGGGACATTTTGCGTTTACCTTTTAAATTTCGTCACTGTTCATTTTTTTGTTAAAGGCCAAAACAGCAAGAACCGAAACCACCAGAGCATAACCTGCGACTACAGCAAGCTCCGGCAATATTTTTGAATAGTTACCTGCCATTGCCGCGCGCCCTGCATTTACCGCGTGCATAAAGGGCAGCAGATTGGAGAACTTCCTGAACCAGCCTCCAACTAAATTCGGGTCAAACCATATGCCGGAAAGCCACGCCGTCAGATTTGTAAGCAGTGCGCCGCAAACGCCGCCCACCTGTTTATCATTCAGCAAAGCTCCGCACAAAAGCCCGATGGAAATAAACAGCACAGCCGCAGGTATTGAGACCGCAACAGCCAAAAGCACGTTAAAGCTCAGCTTTAAGCCCAGCAGAAAAGAGACTATATAGCAAATAGCCGTTTGCGCCACCGCGATGGGCAACATGGGCAAGGTGTAGCCGAGTATATAATCCGCCGGGGTAAGGGGCGAGGTAAAAAGCCTCAGGATCAGGGATTCGCTCCTGTCCTTTGAAATAAGCACAGCCGAAAACAGCGAAATAAACGCCAGCCCGAATATCACGATGCCCGGCGCCAGTGTTTCGATCTTGAACATATCAACGGGTACGTTGGATTGTATCAATGTCAGCAAAACCAGCAAAATCACCGGAAAGCCTACGCCAAAGCCGATATTCAATTTATCCCTTAATATCTCCTTACTGTTCCTTGAGGCAAAAGCCAAAGATTTCATACTGCTATCTCCCCTTTCTCAAACCGTGACGTTCCCGGCAAGGGACACAAAGGCATCCTCAAAATTATCTGCGCCTGTGAGCTCCATAAGCTCCGCAGCAGTACCCACGGCCTTAAGGCAGCCCTTTGACATAACGGCTATCCTGTCTGAAAGGTGTTCAGCCTCCTCAAGATAATGGGTTGTCAAGATGATGGTTATTTTGCCCTTCAGCTTCTCTATTATATTCCACAATTCCCTCCGGGCAAGCACGTCCAGACCCAAAGTCGGCTCGTCCAGAAACAGTACCCGGGGTTCGGAGATCAGCGCCATGGCGATGCTGAGCCTTCTCTGCCAGCCGCCGGAAAGTGTCTTTGCCTTGCTTTTTTCTATCTCACGGAAGTCGAATTTTTCTATCATCTCATCCGCCCTTTTCTTTGACTCCGCTTTGCCAAAGCCGTATATTGAGCAAATGAATTCAAGATTTTCCCTGACCGAAAGGTTCCGGGCAACGGCGGTCTCCTGAGTGGATACGTTTATTTTCTCCTTGACCTTGAGGGAATTTTTTGTGATGCTGTCGCCCAGTATCACCGCATCTCCGCCTGTGGGTCTTGTGAGGCATGAAAGCATCTTGATTGTGGTGGTCTTTCCCGCGCCGTTCACGCCCAGCAGAGCAAACATCTCCCCCTGCTCAATGGTAAGGTTCAAAGCGTCAACCGCTACCTTGTCCTTATATTTCTTAGTAAGATCTTTTGTTTCAATCGCCGTCATTTTCTTCACCGCCTTTTGCAACTTTTGTTACCTTCCGGGCAAAATCGTACATATCCTCATCAGTGCCGTTTTCAAGGAGTTCCCGCCCCCTGCCGGAGAAAATAGCCTCCGACAATTTCAACAGGGTGGATTTTCGTTCGATACCTATCCCCTTCTTGGGATGCGCCATTATTATTAGCGAATCACCGGGATTGATGTCGAACATTTCCCGTATCTCCTTTGGGATCACTATCTGCCCTTTTGCGCCCACCTTGACGGTACCCATATACGGCATATGATTTTTTGACATAAACACACTCCTCCCGTAAAGTATGAAAAGTATAACTTGTATTACTTATTATACTTTGTTTCCCTGGTTTTGTCAAGAAAAGTTGATGCTGCCGTATTAAAAATAAATTGCCCGGGCAAGAAATTACAGCTTGCCAACAAAAAGACACTGTTTAAGAGCAAAAAAAGAGTTCCCTTTCCGTAAAGCTTTACGAAAAGGAAGCTCTTGATCTGTTTATTTAGTTTTCGCTGAGCGGCCGCAAAATCAGGCCGTCTTTATTTTAAACACCATAACTATAAGCTTTATTATCTCCTCAACCATCTTTTTAAGACGGTCGAAAACCGTCAGCTTTTGATAATTTGTATCCGGCAGTATCAAATCGTTCTCAGCATCATAAACGAGAAATCCGGGGTACTCATCAAAGGTGTCCACTGTGACCTGTTCCGCCTGCTCAAGGAGGAAATCTGAAAACTCCGTTATCGCGTCGGTCACAAGGGCGTGCTTATAGGAACGGATGAACCAGGTTCTGTCCGGAAACATACAGGTAGAAGCGTCCACCGTTTTATCCGGCGAAATGTACCGGGGATCGGCCTGCGCGAGATAATCCTCCGAGAACGTGGTGCAAAAGGCCGCAGTAGTCGCCCCGAAGGAGGAATACTTTGTATCAACTATGCCGTCGCCCATCTGATTATAGGAGGGTGTGATCGGTATAGAAGGATAACCGTAGCGCGAAAGCACATACATATGGGATGTTTCATTCAGCTTTATAAGGGTCTCCTTCTTGCGGCTGCGCACAAGGGTATTGAACCGCTCGATCTTTGACCTGAGTACGGAGGTATCCTCAGCCTTGAGCATATTGTCGAACACAAATTCCATGCTCGCCTCAATCGCCTCATCGGGAACCATTGCCCAAATAGTCAGCCAGTGGCAGAACATCGGCATCATCACCTGAGTGGACAGCTTATCATTGATCTTCCCGAGGAGCGCGTTTGCCGCCATCGCTGTCAGGTCGAAAATACCGGCGGCACTTGCGGCGTCTATTATAGCTGTTATCAAATATTGGAAATCCGTGGTATCCACAATATATTTGAGGAAATAGTCGAAAGCCTTGCCGTTAAAGGTCATTTTGCCTGTCATCAGGTCGCCGTTATACGACTCGCCGAACACTGCCGCCGCGTTGAAGCACACGCCCTGTATTTTTTCCGTGCCGTAGATGGCGGCGTAAGTGACTATTATAACTCCGCCGCAGCTGTGTCCGCTGAGGTTGACCTTTTCGGCGCCGGAACATTCAAGCACGTAGTTTATAAAATCGTTGAGCTGCGCCGCTATGTCAATGGGGTCCAGACGCCAGTCATAAGAAAAATCGAGCTTGCTGTTTTTTGATAT
>CAMOTT010000151.1 GCA_946626015.1 uncultured Clostridia bacterium
CATACCCAGATTTGAAATGATGCTGAAGGAGGGTCTGTCTATGTGCGCCGGGAAGCATACTCCGCCGAAATCGGAGACGAGCTTTGCCGCTTTGTTTGCGGATATGTCGGCTGCCACATTAAGCAGGTTCTCCACTGTTCCGGTGATCCTGTCGTTTTCGTCCATAATGAGCTGATTGCCGAAAATTTCAACGGAATACGGAACCTTCATCATCCGCTCCGATACATATTCCGAAAAATCCAAAGCGTTTTCAACCTTGGGGAACAGGCAGACGATGTGCACCTCCTCCGAGGAGCAGAGCTCCATACCCGGAACAACGGTGACCCCTGCCTGTTTGCCTGTCTTGACAGCAGCGGGACAGTTCAGAGAGGAGTTGTGATCGGTCAAAGCTATGATATCGTACCCTGCGAGCTTTGCCATATTTACGAGGTTGTTCGGGGTCATATCGTCGCTGCCGCAGGGAGAGAGACAGGAGTGCATATGCAGATCGTAGTAATATTTCATATGCGCTTTGAAACCTCAACGGCAAGGCTGTACGTGTTGAGAGGCGACCTGAAGATCGAAACGTCATTTTCGACCGCCTTTTTTAAAGCGTCCTCGTCGAGGGAGGCGCTTTCGCTGAGTATGATGCAGGCAACGTCCGCCAGAACGGCCACGCCGATGGCGTTGATGTTTCCCATCACCGTGATCCAGGCGTCTCCGCTGTTTGCCCGGGACATGACCCAGCTGAGCAGATCCCCGCAGTATCCGCCTGTGACCTCGCAATCCGCTGCGGACAAATTCAATATTTCCAGATCAAGATCTTTTGCAAGCTCAGAAGCCTTCATATCTAAAAACCTCTTTGATTTATTTTGTGTTACTAATTTATCATAATATACGGGATCCTGTCAACAAAATAAACGGGCAAATGCGTTAAATGCCCCTTTGCCGGGCAATACTTTAAGTAATTGCCGCCTTTGCCGGGCGTTCCGATTGAACAATAAAAGCCGCCGGGCATATAATACATCAGAGGGGTGACCCTCAAATTAGGCGCGTACCGCCGATGGTGACAGCTGCTGTCCTCAGAAAAGCCGTTGACGAAAAGTGCGCGTCTGAAGATAACAGGCCGGAGTTCATATGCTGCCAATATGTATTCCGACCTGCATATTTTTTACAAAAGGTTTTACAATTTAATATCAATGGTATATAATAAAGCACAGGAAAATTTTTGGAGTTGATCTGAATTGATTAAAAAGTACCTTAAATTTATTATCATCGCGGGAGCTGTCGCTCTTGTGGCGGGCGGCGGTGTTTTCCTTGCCAAGCATCTGGTTGCCCAAAAGAACAATAAAATAGAAACCAGGGAGCCTATAAGCATATCACAATCCTCTGTCAACACGGAGGATGTGGCTATAATCGCCCACAGGGGGCTTTCGGCCGCCGCGCCGGAGAACACGGCGCATTCCATCAGGGCGGCGGTCAAGGCAGGGATCAATCTGGTTGAATTCGATATTTCGGAGAGCCGGGACGGAACCCCGGTACTGATGCATGACGACACCGTCAACAGGATGACCGACGGCACGGGCAAGGTGAAAAATTTTACCTACTACGAGCTGCTTAAGATGAAGTTCGATAACGGCGCTAATCTTGAAAAATACGGAGACGTGAGGATAACCTCCGCGGAGGAGGCTCTGGAGATCTGCGACTCAAGCATGGTCGTGCCGGTGCTTGACATTAAGGATATAAGCGAAGAATGTGAAAAGCGGCTTTTTGAGATGATCGAGGACAAGGCTCTGCCCACTATACCCATTATAATCTCCTTTGATGGGGAAAGGCTGGTAAAGCTGAAAAAACAATACCCCGATTATAAATATATGTATCTCGTTTCTCAGATAACCGATGAGAGTATCAAATTTTGCAACGACAACGGCTTGGGGATAGACTTCAATGTCAACAACAATAAAAACTCCGATGAGGATATAAAGAAGCTCGCGGAGTCAGATATGCAGGTCGCCTGCTGGACCGTAGACGACATAGAGCAGTTTGAAAAGCTCGTGAATCTGGGTGTCAAGCTCATTACAAGCAACGTATTGGTTCCGTGATAAAAAACCGCAGAATTCACAACGAATCCTGCGGTTGGTACGATTTCAGTACGATTTATTCATCAATGCCAAGCAACCAGTTGACAGAGACACCAAGAACCTCCGCGATCACCTTAAGCTCAAAATCGGTCACGTAACGGAGCTGACCTTCGAGCTTTGACAGACCGGAGGCGTTAAGGTCAACGCCCTTTATCTGTAACTGGGTGAGGAGAGCTTTTTGCTTGATGCCCAACTCTTTGCGCTTTGCTTCGATTTTTGCGCCTACTATGTTGCGATTACCCAAAGCCTGCTTTCTGATTCTCATTTTTCTTTCTCCTTTTACTTTTTTGATAGTGGAAAGCTACAAAAAACAGCCGCCTGCTCTGACAGAACAAGTGTTGCACCTGAAATAATTGAAATAATTATAGTCAAGCGCTCAATTACATTCATTGTATCAAAATAATACGCGAATTGCAATAGAAAAATGTAAAAACAAGAATTTTTTGTAAAAACAAGAATTTTTTTGCGACAATTTAGCAATTTTTATTTTTCAGAGGTGCTTTTTATGGGAAAATACAATTCATTCCGGTCTTTGCTCAATGATTTTTACAGCATTACTCTTGCGGATAGCTGTTATAACCGCTTCGGCAGAGACGAGGTGGTCTACTATGACGTGTTTTTCAGGCGTGTGCCGGATAACGGAGGCTTTGCCATTATGGCAGGGCTGGAGCAGCTGGTGGACTATATTCAGAACATATCGTATTCTGACGATGATCTGGAGTTTCTCAGGAACAACGGCATAAGCGAAGAGTTTTTGGCCTATCTTAAGGATTTTGAATTTACCGGAGATATCTGGGCGGTGCCGGAGGGGACTCCCATATTCCCGGGGGAGCCCATAGTTACTCTCCGGGGTCCGGCGGCTGAGCTGCAGCTGATCGAAACAGCTGTATTGCAGTTTATTAACCATCAAAGCCTCATTGCCACAAAAGCCAACAGGATAGTAAGAGCCGCTTCGGGGCACGGCGTTATCGGCGCCGGCGCAAGGCGCTCCCACGGGGAGGACGGCGCGGCTCTGGGCGCCCGCGCGGCGTATATCGGCGGCTGCAGCGGAACCTCATACGCAAGAGCCGCGATGGATTTTGACATCCCTCTGTTCGACTCAATGAACCACAGCTGGGTTCAGCTTTTTGATAATGAACTGGACGCTTTCTGCGCCTACGCAAAAAGGTTCCCGGAAAAATGCGTGCTGCTTGTGGATACTTACGACACCATAAGATCCGGCATACCCAACGCCATAGAGGCCTTTAACCGGGAGTTGATCCCCAAGGGCTACAGACCCTATGCCATAAGGATAGACAGCGGCGACCTTGCCTATATTTCGCGCAAGGCGAGGAAAATGCTGGACGAGGCCGGGTTCCCGGACTGCGAGATAATAGCCACAAACTCCCTGGACGAGTATATCATCAGAGATATGATAATGCAGGGGGCGAAGGTGGATACCTACGAGGTGGGCGAAAGGCTTATAACCTCCGCATCATCACCTCTTTTTGACGGCGTGTACAAGCTGGCCGCGGTGGAAAAGGACGGGGAAATAATCCCCAAGATAAACATAAGCGAAAACGTTACAAAGATCACAACTCCGGGCTTCAAAAAGGTTTACAGGCTCTTTGACAGAAACACGGGCAAGGCCATTGCCGACCTTGTCACCCTTGCCGACGAGGTGATCGACGAGAACGAGCCCTATGAGCTTTTTGACCCGGATTACACCTGGAAAAGCAAGGAGGTTACCGGTTTTGTGGCAAGCCCGCTGCTCAAAAAGATATTTGACAAGGGCAGGCTCTGTTACGACTGCCCCTCGCTCAACGAGATACGCGACTACTGCGAGGCGCAGATGTACACCCTGTGGGAAGAGGTGCTCAGGTTTGAAAATCCCCACAAGTACTACGTTGACCTTTCACGCAGACTTTGGAACGAAAAGCAGCGGATAATTGAACAGGTGCGCGGGAAATAAGGCAAATGTTTACAATTCGGAAACAAAAAATATATATGATATTAACTTAATTGATTTATAATCCTCAAGTGTAAAGTATATAATGGGATCGGTTATATATTTGCAGACTTGTATGGAAAGGAAGATCAATATGGCAAATGAAAAAATACTTGTCGTTGATGACGATAACAATATATGTGAACTCTTGAGATTATATCTTGACAAAGAGGGTTACATCGTATCAATAGCAAATGACGGCGGAACAGCCGTGCGGGCTTTCAACAGCCTGGAGCCGGATCTGGTTTTGCTGGACATTATGCTGCCGGTGCTTGACGGCTGGCAGGTTTGCCGTGAGATCCGCAAGACCTCCAACACCCCCATCATA
>CAMOTT010000152.1 GCA_946626015.1 uncultured Clostridia bacterium
CGAGGGTATCTCAAAGAACGCGGCGGTCAAGGCCTGTGTTGACGAGGACAAGAGAAAGTCCACCCAGCGCAACCATACCGCGGCTCACCTGCTTCAGGCGGCGCTGCGCAAGGTTCTGGGCAGCCACGTTGAACAGGCCGGTCAGCTTGTCAATGACAACGCGGTCAGATTTGACTTTACCCATTTCGCGGCAATGACCTCTGAGGAGCTTGCAAAGGTGGAGGCGCTGGTGAACGAAGAAATTCTTTCCGCTCAGGAGGTCACCACCACCGAGATGCCAATAGAAGAGGCCAAGGCAATGGGCGCAATGGCTCTGTTCGGCGAAAAGTACGGCGATGTGGTCCGCGTGGTCAAGGCTGGAGATTTTTCCACCGAGCTTTGCGGCGGCACCCACGTAAACAATACAGGCAAGCTGGGTCTGTTCAAGATCGTTTCGGAGTCATCCGTTGCCTCCGGTGTGCGCAGGATCGAGGGCGTGACCGGATTTGGCGTGCTTGAATATATGAACAGGAACATTTCTGTCATCAGAAATACAGCGGCCGCAATGAAGCTTTCAAACATCAACGACCTTGAGCACAGGGCGGCAAGCCTTGTGGCAGAGGTCAAGCAGAAGGATAAAGAGATAGAAAACCTTGGCGCACAGCTTTCCGAGATCAAGGTCAAGTCCATTCTCGGTAAAGCCAAAGACGTTAAAGGCGCAGCCCTGACAGCCGCTGTCATTGAGGCAGGCTCCGCTGACGAGCTCCGCTCGGTGTGCGATATAGTAAAGGCCAGTGCGGACAACGCGGTTGCGGTGTTTGCCATGGTAAACGACAAAGGCACAGTGAACTTTGCAGTCAGCTGTGCTCCTGGTGCGGTTAAGCTGGGAGCCCACGCGGGCAATATAGTCAGGGAAGTGGCAAAGGTCGCAGGAGGCTCAGGCGGCGGACGTCCCGACGGAGCCATGGCCGGCGCCAAGGACGCTTCAAAGATCAACGAGGCTGTTGACGCGGCGGAAGGAATTCTGTCCGCGATGATAAAATAAACAAAGATGCGTACTCATATAAAACCGAAAGGAGAATGATTTATGGATTGCGTTTTTTGCAAGATAGTCGATGGAGAGATCCCTGCAAAAAAAGCCTATGAGGACGACAAGGTTCTTGCCTTCTATGACCTTGATCCCCAGGCTCCCGTCCACATTTTGGTCATCCCGAAAAAGCACATCACGTCTGCCGCGGAGATAAACTCCGGGAACAGCGGCTACGTTGCTCATTGCTTTGAGGTTATAGCAAAGCTTGCGGCGGAGCTGAAGCTGGATGACGGTTTCCGAGTGGTTACAAACTGCGGAGACAGCGCCGGTCAGAGCATAAAGCACATTCATTTCCATCTGCTTGGAGGCAGAGATTTTACCTGGCCTCCCGGTTGACGGCCGACTATATAGCTTGACTGGAGTTGATAAATAGTTGCCGCGACCGTTTGCTGTTATAGGATTTTCCTTTGCGTTTGTCCTGTGTGTGCTTTTCAGCGCGCCGGAGCAGGCTCTTGTGATTTTCGCGGTTTTGTCCGTCGCCCTGTTCGCGGTGACGGTGCTGATCAAAAAGAAACCGGAGCCGGTTATAGTGTTCGCCGCGCTGGCGGCATTGGCGGCCTGCGTAGTGTATTCCGCCTTTATGTACGGGGAATATTATCCCACGGTGGAACTTGCGGGCAAGGATCTTGCCATCGAAGCGAGGGTAACGGATAATCCCAGGGAACAAAACGGAAGGTATTATTATACGCTCAAGCTTGTCGGTTTGAACGGTGAAGCAAAAAAGGCAAAGCTTGTGCTTTCCGCTGAGGCTCCGCTAGAAGCAGAGGCAGGGGACAGGCTGAGCTTTAAGGGCGAAGTGTATGTCCGGGGCGGCGAAGATGACGAAATGGCGGACTATTACCGCTCCACCGGAGTTTATCTGGGCGCGAGCGCGACTTCGGAGATCCGTGTGACTGCCGCTCGGCGCAGGAGCCTGAGCTGTTATCCCGCTCTCTTCCGCCACGCCGTGTGTCAGAACATAATGGCGGCAATACCCGGAGACAGGGGCGGCCTGATAGTTTCCATGCTGTTCGGGGATACCTCGCAGCTTTCCGACGGGGTAAAGAAAACCTTCAGAAACGTGGGGCTTTCCCATTTGTTCTCAGTTTCCGGCCTGCATATATCGATCTGGGCTGTTGCGGTAACAGAGCTGTTGAAACGTGTGGGGCTCAGGGGAAAGGCGGCCTATGCGGCGTCGATGTTCTTTGCGCTGCTGTTTATGGCGGTGACGGGCTATTCCTATTCCTGCGTCCGCGCCGGGATAATGATAATCATTATGCTCACGGGTCGTTTTCTGATGGCGCCCTATGATTCCTACAACGCTTTGGGCGCCGCGGTGCTCGTTTCCGCTGTTATACGCCCGTTTTCGGTATCCTCTGTTTCACTGCAGTTGTCCGCACTCTCCACACTGGGTATAATTTTTATCACAGAGAAAACTTCGGACTTTAACCGGGCGGTGTTCAGCAGGATAAAGGGCAGGCTTATAAGAGCGGCAGTTGTGTTCTTTGTCAGTACAGTTGAGGTGGCGGCAGCTTCCGCGATCTTTACTTTGCCTGTTACCTCGGCATATTTCGGCAAGGCGGTTCTTGTTTCACCAATATCGAATATCGTTATGCTGAGCATATCCTCCCGGGTGATGATCCTGGGCGGCATAGCAGGCCTTTTGTCCTGCATAAAATTTGCGCCGTTTTTATCTGTTCCGCCGGCGGCTGTTATGAAATTCCTGACAGGTCTGTCGCTTAAGCTTATCAACTGGCTGGACGGCTACAAAAATCTTTTCGTTGACACAAGCGGCAATGCTTTTAAGCTCTGCCTTGCAGGTATCTTTCTGCTGGTGGCAGTTTATTTGCTCATTGCGCGCAAAAAGGATATCGGTGTCAGATACGTTGCGGCGGCCTGCGTTATATTGATAGCGGTCACGGCGGCGACTTCACAGCTGCTCAATTCCGGCAACACAAAAATATCGGTTCTGGACGTGGGCAACGGTTCGGCTGTGCTTGTCACAAAGGGCGGCAAGTCCTTGCTGCTGGGCTGCGGCGGAGACCACGGCTCCGAAGACAGGATCATAAACGCCCTGAGCTTGTCCTGCAAGAACGAACTTGAGGTAATGGTGGTGCCGGGGGAAAACGAAACGGAATCCGGGGCGGTCGTGCCGGTTTTGAGAAACGTCACCGTCAAAGAGGTCATAGCCACGGAATTTTCGGTGAACAAGGATATAGTTTCAGCTTATTCAAATCTCGATATTACAGACAGGGCTTCCATCACGCTTTGGGAGGGAATGACCTGTGAATATTTCCGCAGCGGAAATAACTGCTGCGCCTATCTTGATGCTCAGGGTACCACGGCGCTGATAGTTTTCAACCCGGCTTGCCGGGGCGAAGACCTGCCGCGGGAGTGGCTCTCGGCGGATATCCTCATCTGCCGCGAGGAGGTTCCAAAGAGCATTGATCCCGGCGGGTTCAAGCTGCTGGCTGTTTCTTCCGACAAATTCGACCTGAACGGACAGGGTTTTGAAAATTTTGCCGTTACGGCAGGTACAGGCAGCATAGTGATAAACAGCGCCGGTAACTCGGTTTTCAATTTTTCAAAAAAATAGAGATACGAAAATACAATGAAAGGTCAGCGGAACATTATTTGTTCCAGCGCAGGTTCGATATGCCGGAATTAGACGAAAAAGGACTTAAAAAGCATATTAAAGACGGTGTGTTTTCGCGTGTCTATTTTATATATGGTTCGGAAAATTACTTAAAAAAACACTACGTCAACGCCATTGCATCAAAGGCGGTTTCAAAGGATTTTGAGGATTTCAACCTGCATAAATTTGACGGAAAGATCCCTGATTTGCAGGAATTAAGGGATATCACTCAAACTGTGCCTATGTTTTCGCAGTACAGGTGCACAATACTCCGCGACCTGCCTGTTGAAAAAATGTCAAAGCAGGACTATGAGGATTTTTGCAGCATACTTGAAAACGTGCAGGACGGTTCCATTGTTATAATCTGGACGGACAGCACGGAGGAGGAAGCAAAAAAAAGCTCCAAGTGGAAGTCGATAGTTCAGTATATGAAAAAGATTGGCATTGTGGCGGAGCTTGATAAAATGGATTCTTCCTCAATAGTCAGACTTATCTGCTCCGGCGCAAAAAAACGGGATTGTGAGATATCTCCCGATGCGGCCATGTATCTGCTTTCGACTGTGGGCAACGATCTGAACAACCTGCTCAATGAGCTTGACAAGCTCTGCGCATATTCAATTGGCAGGGAGATAAAAAAGGCGGATATAAACGAAGTCGCGGTGAGATCTGTTGAGGCAAGCGTCTATGATCTTTCCAAAGCCCTGCTGGCAGGCAACAGCGAACGGGCGTTCGGCATACTC
>CAMOTT010000153.1 GCA_946626015.1 uncultured Clostridia bacterium
GCATGGGTACTATACTGCGGCCGGACAGTCCCAGTTTTCGCAAAAGCTTGTCCATCACAAAAGCCACGCGGGCTATATATCCGCTATCCTCAAGCAAGGACAGAAAGAAAAACATGGTCACGATTATGGGCAAAAAGCTGAGCACGCTCCCCACGCCCTCAAAAATGCCGTCAATTATCAGCCCCTGAATGGCAGGATTTACATTGACCGCCGTCAAAGCGCCGTCCGTCAACTCTTTTAGTTTGTCTATCCCCAGCTCAAGCCATTCCTGCAAATGTCCTCCGATAACATTAAATGTCAGGAAGAACACAAGACCCATAACTAAAACAAAAATCGGAATAGCCGTATATTTCCCTGTAAGCAGACGGTCTATCTTTTGACTGCGCAGGTGTTCGCGGTTCTTTTGCGGCTTGACCACGCAGGCATCGCAGACCTTCATAATAAAATCAAAGCGCATAGCCGCCATCGCCGCGCTGCTGTCGAGACCCCGCTCTTTTTCCATCTGCACTTTGATATGCTCCAGCATCTCAAGTTCGTTTTTATCCAGCTGCAGCTGCTCCAATATGAGCGCGTCGCCTTCAATGACCTTGCTTGCTGCAAATCTTACCGGCAGTCCGGCTTCGACGGCGTGATCTTCAATCAGATGAATAACAGCGTGCAGGCAGCGGTGTACCGCTCCTCCGTTGGTGTCCGGATCGCAAAAATCCTGCCTCATGGGTTTCTCCCTGAAGTGAGCGATATGGATGGCGTGATCTATAAGTTCGTCTATACCCTGACGTTTTGCGGCGGATATGGGTACAACGGGCACACCCAGCATAGACTCCATTGTGTTGACATCCACAGAGCCTCCGTTGCCGGTCATCTCGTCCATCATATTCAGCGCAATAACTACAGGTATCTCCATTTCTAAAAGCTGCATTGTCAGATACATATTGCGCTCAATATTGGTTGCGTCAACTATGTTTATAATAGCCTTGGGCTTTTCACGCAGGACAAAATCCCGGGATACCAACTCCTCGCTTGAATAGGGCGACATGGAGTAGATACCGGGCAGGTCGGTGATAAGGGTATCCTCGTGCCCGAGGATGGTTCCGTCCTTGCGGTCAACTGTAACGCCGGGGAAATTGCCCACGTGCTGGTGGGAACCGGTCAGTTGATTGAAAAGGGTCGTTTTGCCGCTGTTTTGGTTGCCCACAAGAGCAAACGTGAGCAGAGTTCCGTCGGGGAGCGGATCGCCGCTGCCCTTGGGATGGAACTTGCCCCCTTCGCCAAGTCCAGGGTGCAGATTTTTTGTGCGCTTGGATTTTTCTTTTGCTGAAACCGTTTTTTCCTTTATCGGCTCAACTTCAATTTTAGCGGCATCGTCGAGTCTGAGGGTCAGCTCATAACCGTGCATCCTGATCTCCAAGGGATCACCCATCGGCGCATACTTTACCACTGTAGTCTCAGTGCCGGGCAAGATGCCCATATCCAAAAAATGCTGCCTCAAAGAACCCTCGCCGCCAACGGTAAGAATCACGGCAGATTTTCCGACTTCTAAATCTCTCAGTGTCATAACCACACCTCCGCCATTTTATAATTGGCTTTAACTGAGCGTTAAAAATATTATAGTTAGCCTTAATCAACACGTCAAGAAGTTTAACGAAACAATTTCAAAAATCTGCAAAAAAGAGCAGCAACCGTCAAGTTACTGCCCTGTAATAGCATCAAAAAATTACATCTTTACGTTAAAGCGCTTTTAAGCTTAAAACAAACTCAAAAAGCGTTCCATTCCCTCGGGATAATCTAAGGCTTCGTCAAGGCCGGTTTTACCGATGGGGATTTTTTTGTTTGTTCCATGATAGTCGCTGCCGGCAGTAACATACAGATCATATTTTTCAGCCAAAGAAAGCATATCGCTGCTCTGCTCGGGCGAAAAGCCGGAGTAAAACGCCTCCACGCCCTGCAAGCCGCAGTCGATCAGCCTGCGAAGCCGCTGTTCCATCTCTTCAATGGTGAGCCTGTCGCTGCCATTGCCGAACAGCGGATGAGCCAGCACAGGAACGCCTCCGCCTGCAAGAATACTGCTTATCACCTTTTGCGGTAAAACGCTTTCGCTGTGAATGCGGATCTTATCAATATACTTGCCGAAGGCCTCTTCTTTGGTCTTCGCGTACCCGTATTTGACAATAAGATTACCTATATGGGGTTTGCCCGGGTTGTCAAGAGAAAACAGACGCTCGATCTCATGTTCCGGGAAAGAAACATCGAAATCAGTTTTCAGTTTTTCCATCCGGCTACGGGTCTTTTCCATACGAAGCTTATGCGAATAAGAGACCAAGTCATGCAGCGGCTTGGCATCCGGATCAAAACCGTAGCCTAAAATATGATATCTGCCCAGTTCGTCCTTGCTGGAGAATTCCACTCCGGGAATAAAAAGAGGATCATCTTTTTTAAGCATTTTTTTAATGATCTGCCCTGACTTGACAGCATCGTGATCCGTCACCGAAAAAGCCGTTATCCCTGCCTCTTTGACGATCTTAAGCAGCAACTGCGGCTCATCTGTACCGTCAGAAACCGTGGAATGGATATGCAAATCTATTTTACCTGACCGATTTGACATAGAGCTCACCTTACAGCGCTTTTTGCAGCGTTAAAATATTCTGTCCGTCTTTATACTCATAAGTCACGTTGTCCATGACTTTTTTAGTCAGGAAGATACCAAGTCCGCCGATATCGCGTTCATCCGCGGAAGCTGTTACATCAGGATCTTCTTTTTTAAGCGGATCATAGGGAACTCCCCTGTCAATAAATGTTATAGTGACAGATACCGGATCCTCGCTGACCTCAACACGAACAGTGGCCTTGCCCTTTTCAGGCGCATAGGCGTAATTTGCGATATTAACAAAAATTTCCTCAACAGCAAGGTTCATCTGCATCTGCGATTTAGGCGAGCAGTTGATTTTTTCAAGACGATCATTCACGAAATCAACAACAGTTTGAAGGTTTTCGTTCAAAGCTTCCAGAGTGAGCTCGTCAGAATCTGATGAGGCGTCAGTTTCTATTTCAAAATCAAGGGAATTCACACGCTTAAGGAGTTCTATCAACCTGGTTTCCCACAGCTCGCGCAGTTCCGGAGATGCCCCTCTGCCGGCTTTCTCGTGACGTATGCTCCTGTCGATCAGATAAGCGTAGGCTAAGCAGCGTATTTTTTCCTCAAATCCGCGCACTACATCCTCGTCTTTTGTATTCAGGTAAGCCGCAAGGGTATCGTGCCAGAATTTGTGGGAAATCTCGCTGCTGAAGCCCTGGAAACGAAGCACCACGTCAGGATCGTATTCAGAATAACCCACATAGGCGTTGTACATAGGCACAAACTCAAAAATCGGATTGCCGTAGGACAGGGTGTCCATATCAATCAACAAAACCTCATTATCTGCCAGAACAATGTTCTTTGTATGACAGTCGCCGTGGATCATTGTATCGCTTTCGGGAATATCCTGCGCCATTTTCAAGAGCTTATCCCCCAGCCTGTCCGGCAGGGTGTCTTTTATCCGTTCTATTGCGCCAAGGATCTTTTCCCTGATCGAAGGAAGTTTGCCCTCCGGGGCGGTGATGCTGTGTATCTTCTTAAGCATCTTAACGTATTCATCTACGCAAAAATCCATACGCTCCGGTTCTTCGGCCAAGATCTTAGCAAAAGATCTCGCGTTCAAAAGCTCAAAAACAGAACCGTAGCTGTCACCGACTTTGACAACGTCATAAGAAATCGCCGTAGGCACGCCAAGGACAAGAGCGAGCCTTGCGACCTCGCGCTCATGCTGTATCTCTGCAAGAGCATCTGCATTTTTATAGGTTTTGACAACATTGTCGCTGTCTATACGGTACACCTTGCCGTTGGCGCCTTCGCCTATAACCTCGCAGCCCTCAACAGAAACGACACGGTAAGCTTTTTTTACGTTCATCATTTCGGTAAAGCCGGTCATCTCAAGTATCTCGTAAACCTTTGAGTTTACATTGATAATGCTCAAATCCTTATACTCTTTTTTAAGCCGCAAAATAACACGCAGACCGGCGCTGGAAATATAATCAAGATTTTCCGCATCCAGATTGATGGAATCTGCGCTGTTTTTCTCAAGCTGTTCCTGTATATCTTCTTCAGTTTTCTGCGCGTTTCCTGAATCAATTCTTCCGGAAAGTTTGATAGTAAGCAAGCTGTGATGCAGTTTTTTCATTTTATTTCTCACCTTTCTTTTATTACAGGCTAAATATGGTTTTTTCGCCTTTACGCTAACAGATAGTCAAAATATCCGAAAATCCGGTTACCTCAAAAATATCTTGAATAACGTCGTTGACGTTTATAATTATCATCTCTCCATGACCCATCATTGCTTTATGTGTAGTGAGCAAGACGCGCAATCCGGCGGAAGAAATATATTCCAGA